>NZDA01000009.1 GCA_002686525.1 Methanobacteriota archaeon
AATTTTCTCATTTTTAAATCGTTATGTGCATCTTTACATCTGTTACAAGAGCAGCCCGCTTGTGGTATACCTCCATCTTGAGCAGTACCCAATATTGTAACAATCGCTCTTGAAGTCATTTGAATACCCGTATGGGTACTAATCTTTAACTCGTCGATTAGTAATTATTGTAATCTAATGATAGAAGCAGCAATGAACCTCTACTGTTTGGCTTGTTCATGGCAGTAGACACTTCTTGGATGTCGTTGCGTTATGAGGAAATTAAAAAGCAGGGTCTTGATTGGAATCCACCGACTCTAGAAACTTCTAATGACGCACGATGTATTATCGATGGTAAAGAAACAATAATGTTGTCTGCAAATAATTATCTTAATCTAACTAATCACCCAAAAGTTATCGATGCTATGATTTCTGCTACAAAGAAGTATGGTGCGGGAAGTGGTTCAGTCCGAGCCATCGCTGGAACAATGGATATTCACCTTGAGGCTGAGGAAAAAGTTGCCGAATTTAAGAAAGTTGAGTCGTCATTAATTTATTCTGCAGGTTATACCGTGAATGTTGGATTAATACCAACTTTAGTAAGAGGTCCAGAAGATATCATCATCAGTGATGAGTTAAATCATGGTTCAATTATTGATGGAGTAAGGTTGACAAAAGCACGTAGAGGCGTTTATTCGCATAATGATATGGGTGAATTAGAAGCAGTTTTGAAGGCTAATGAAGATGCTGAAAGGAAGTTAATTATCACGGATGGAGTTTTTTCTATGGATGGAGACATAGCTCCTTTGGATGAATTGAGTAAGCTAGCAGATGAGTATAACTCAATGGTATATGTTGATGATTGCCATGGAGAAGGAGTATTGGGAGAAAAGGGTGCTGGAATAGTTGATCATTTCAATCTTCAAGGTAAGGTTGATTTCGAAACAGGTTCTTTTTCTAAAGCACTTGGAGTTCAAGGTGGTATATTAGCAGGGTCAGAAGATGTTAGGAATCACGCGCTGAATCATTCTCGTTCATGGTTGTTATCTGGCAGTCAACCTCCAGGGGTTGCGGCTGCTCAAAAAGCCGCTATAGAAGTTCTTATGAGCGAACCCCAACATCATTCAAAACTTTGGGATAATACTGATTATTTCCGCAAAGAACTACAATCGCTTGGCTTCGATACTGGCTCTTCCGAAACACCAATTATTCCTATAATGTGTGGGGAATCTATAGTCGCTAAACAATTATCTGATGAACTGAGTAAGAATAATATTATGGCGGGAGCTATAGTTTTCCCAATGGTTGCGAGAGATAAAGCACGAGTAAGAACTCAAATGTCTGCAGGGCTTAGTCGTGATGATTTGGATCAAGTACTCAGAGTACTGGAGGAAATAGGTCCCCGACTTAAACTGATTTGAGGGAATAATATGGTAATAACATCGACTTTAGATGAGCAGGAAATTAACTTAATGATGCTTAGAATCAATTCAGTTCCAATTACTGAGACACTGAAAATGCAGATTATGAGATTAGATAAAGGCGAATGTGAGGCTTTGATAGCTAGGGATACAATGTGGGATGGAATTTTCAAAACATTCCATGGAGGCATTCTTGCAACAATTGCAGATAGTATTACTTGCTGGGCAATTTTAACAGAGATCGGAGCAAATTCTAACGTCGCAACTACTGACTTTAATATTCGATTTTTAAGACCATGTAAGACAGATGTGCGCTGTGTTGCCAAGGTCATCAAGACTGGAAGGACTCTGAGTTTAGCCGAAGCAGAAATTTTTGATATGGACGATAATTTAGTCGCTGTTTCACAAGTAAATTACATTTCATTAGATAACTAATCCAATTCATCAACAGCCTTTTCTAATTCATCAAGATTTTGTTCCGATAAATTGTCTTTATCATCATCTTCATAGATTGTTACATCCATTCCATCGAAGGGGTCAAGATCTCTATCGATTCTTTCAATCATCCTCCATCTTGGTGCATAGGAAATTTGGATATATAGTGGACCTGGGATGATAAGAATGCTGTATCCTATTATTTTCCATACTTCGGGTGTTGAGAAAATAATTGTTATTGTAGATAATAAGAATCCTATAAATGGTAATGGGAACAAGTACCTTCTTCTTTTTTCAAGTCTTAATGGCGGTTTTTTAACCAATGAAGATGATAAAGCCGATATTGAGCCTAGTACTGCACACAAAAGCAATATTATCAGGCTTTCATTAATCCATTTTTTAATAGTTTCAGAAATATTTTCTGAATTACTGTTTCCTTCATATAATATTGGTAGTAATAGTGTTAAATTTATCATCATCGCATAAACAATTCCAACAAAAAAAGGATGTGAAAATGATAAAGATTGGCCCAAAAATAACTGACTAATTGAACCTCCTTCAAGCATATGCCTATGTTCATCATCAAACTCATCGAGGCGTTCCCGCCATCTAGACATGTTATTTTGTCGTAATACATTGTGTTTGACTATTACGGGTATTTCATGTGAAAAAAATCGAAAATTACATGTTCTCACTGTTTCGGTTTTCTAAACTCATTAACGGAGATGTTATGACTTATCTATATTGGGACAATCTTTTGTGGTACTAGATGACTGATGAAGAAGTGTTATTTTCAATTACAAATAAAAATCTTGATTCGGGATTAAGAGGTATTCCTGTAGGGACTTGTAAAACCTCTTTTGTAGATCCATATGAAGGAGTTCACTACGTTGGTTATCCTGTTGAGGATCTAGTAAATATGGAAGAAGAAGATGTTATATTTTTACTTTTTAATAAGCGTTTACCAACTGAAGAAGAATCTCAAGAGTTCAGAGCAGAATTAACTCAGAGAGGAGAAAATATTCCGACCGGTGCACTTAGAGTTCTAGAATCACTATCTCCGGGAAGTGGCCACCCTATGGAATGGCTTTCAATCGGAATTATGGCTCTGGGAGCCGCTGAAAAAACCGGAGATACAAGAGCAGATGCAATGAATTTAATTGCAAGAATGCCCGAATTAATGGCTCGAATGTTCCGTTTAAGAAGTGGAGAAAAAGAAAAATTAAAACCCAGGAGTCCAGAACTTGGATTGGTGGAAAATTTTGTTCATATGATGGGCTTTGAAGGCGAACAAGCACGTGATATTGAGAGAGTATTGCGCTTCTTCTTTATTCTCCATATGGATCATGGAGGAGGCAATCTTTCTACTTTCTCCGGTAAAGCAGTAGCATCTGGTTGGGCATCTATTTATTCCTCAATTGCTAGTGCAATGAATGCTCTTTCAGGACCTCTTCACGGACAAGCTAACCAAGCATGTCTTGAATTTGTCAAAAGAATAGGCACCTCTGATCACAAGGAAATTGAAGATTTTGTTCGGACCGAACTCGCTAATCGAAGGAAAATTTTTGGATTTGGACATGGAGTTCTGAGAGCTGAAGACCCAAGAGCTAGATTATTGTTCGAGTTAGGTGACGAAATTTGTCCTGATCATGAATATTTTAAAATTGCCAGAGCATTAAGGGAAGTAATACCTCCAATTCTAAGTGAAATACCAAAGATAAGTAATCCATATCCAAATGTTGACATAGCTAGTGGAAGTTTACTCCATTCAGTAGGCTTTAGATTACCTGAATACTACACCACATTTTTTGGTTGGGCAAGAGTGGCTGGTATCAGTGCTCAGATTCTCGATGAAAGGAATGCAAGAGATGGCCGAGGAACTCCAATTTACAGGCCAAAATATATTCCAAAAAATCAACCTTTGAGAAGGTTAGAATAGTTAAGAAGACCCATTTCTATGTGACTTTCCAGTGCCTCTATGGCCAATTAATCTTGGAGTTTCCCACGGAAGACTGCAAGAAGAAATTTCTTTGATTAAAGAATCCATTTCTCTTTCCCATAGCCATTTCCTTTTCCAATTCGAGATAAAATTAATTCTTTCTGAATCTGAGAGTTCATGCCATGGTGATACATCTCTTTTCATTTCTCTAATCTTAGAGTGATGTTGTTCTATGGGAGTTTGGTCTAGTTCTCTTCTTTGTTCCTCATCCAACGGTTGTGTAGCTGGTTTAGTCCATCTCGCATGTCCTGACTTCAAAGTCACTGTGTTTGGAGAAAGATCGTCTGTTAATCCCGTTAGGCCTGCATCAAGAAGCATCCTCTCAGAATCAGATTTTGCGGGCCAAACGTAAACTGGATATCCTTTTCTTAATTTTGTCAATCTTTCTAATTTCTTACCTTGTAGACCTACAGAACGTCCCAAACTAATATTACTTTCAATGCCGGTTAAATATTGTAACGAGCAAGGTAGCATTGGTGACTTTTCTATCCTTTGCTTCTCCATTAATCTTGGAAGAGAATTTAGAAGAAAAGATGGAGCAGCAATAATTCGTTGTGAGTACCAACTACCCCATGATCGAATGTGTGGCCTCAGTCTGCTAAATTTAAGTTTAGAGTTAACTTTTTTTGAAGCAGAAATAATTTTTGGTTCAAATGAATAAATAACAGAACTACTATTAGGGAAATCTATAGGTTCTAAGGCTTCATTTAAATTCTCAATCATTTTCATCATGTGTTTTTCTCTTTCATTCCCATTGAACCATCCTCCAGCCTTACCACTAGATGGATGAGGTGATTTTAGCTCAAAGCATGTAAAAGCTCCTTCTTCAGTCCATCTTTTTATGAAATCCTTCTTTGCTAATAATTCCTCTATTGGTTCAACATAATCAGGCAATTCATCCAATGTCAAGCATTCAGGATAATCTCCAAACTCAGTTTTGGAATCATGATGGAGGACTAATCTATCATCTTCAGAAAGTCTTAGATCCAATTCTACTCCATCACATTCCTTCATGCCATAAACCAATGCTTCTACGGTGTTTTCTCTAGGGCGAATCCAGTCTTCTCCGCCCATATTCATGTACGTTGCGCTAAATGTCTAATAATTAATTAAGCGTTTTTCCAAGACTAATCCGCCCCAATGCTAAATAGTCAAAAAGTCAACCGGAACTTAGGTATGACCATGTCAGAGACAGTAGAATTAGACCGAGAATCGAACCCGCAAGAAGTAAGAGGATACGCATTTTATGATTGGGCTAAATCAGCATTTGAAACATCTGTTACTGTAGCAGTACTGCCTGCATGGTATGCTTATCTCTTCTTGAAAGCCAATGGATTAACAACTACAATTGGTTCAATTGAGATGCAAGGAGATGCGGTATGGTCATTTGCTGTGGCAATTGGGACCCTATTTATTGCTATTATTAGCCCATCTCTTGGCGTAATAGCAGATAGAAGAAGAATAAAGATGTGGTGGCTGCGTATTCTAACATATGTTGGTGCCGGATCTACTTTCCTTCTAGCATTTGCACCAATTTTACCAATTGAGACCCAATGGTTATGGCTAATGGTGTTCTTCATGTTGGCTAATGTGGGACTTAATGGTGCTGGTGTATTCTACAATGCTTTACTCCCTCACATGGGTACTGATGATGAAATGGACAGAATTTCAAATTTAGCATTTGCATATGGTTATCTTGGAGGTGGACTTCTTCTTCTTGTTCACCTTGGAATGGTTTTGACTTTGACTGGAGACTGGGTAATCCCTTTTGTTATGGCGTCATCTGGAATTTGGTGGTATGGTTTTGCATTGGTGACTTTTAAGTGGGTGCCTGAACCTCCAATAGAAAATGAGATGCCATCTTTAGACTTCATGTCATCAGCAAAATTAGCAATCTCTGAAATTAGAAAAAC
This sequence comes from Methanobacteriota archaeon, assembly GCA_002686525.1. Lineage (GTDB taxonomy): Archaea > Thermoplasmatota > Poseidoniia > Poseidoniales > Thalassarchaeaceae > MGIIb-O2. The sequence continues at coordinate 5,748 of NZDA01000009.1, forward strand.
TCTAAGTGAAATAGAAAAATTCAGGACATTATTCATCTACATGATAGCATATTTCTTCTTTATCGACGGTATCAACAGCGTGACAGCACTAGGTGGTGTATTTGGCTCCACAGTTCTAGGTATTACTACTGTTGATNTGATTGTAACAATTCTTGCAATACAATTTGTTGCTTGGCCATCAGCATTGGCGTTCACCAGATTAGCAAACAAAGTGGGAACTAAATCTGCATTGAATNTCTCTNTAGTNGGNTGGGTNGTNTTATGTTTTGCAGCACTTTCNTTCGCACCTTTGGAATATTCTCANCANTCAGAGTACCAAATACAAATTGAAGAAAGTTCAGATGGTGAATGGCTTTACACACCTCATGCAAACTTAGGAGATTTNCCTATTGCTCAACAAGAGAGTGGTGATGAACAAGANTGGGCTTATGANAATCTATATGNNCTAGGAATTGTTGAGATTGATGACGANTACACTGATTCAGTAATTTACAAATGGTCTGGTTTTGATGATGATGGNTCACCAATTATTGTAAATTTAGGCACTTTGTCTGAAGAAACAATATCTCAATTGATTAACTCATTTGATGATACTAGATTTTCAATAAGTGCAGTTTTCATCGATGGACAAGAAACAAATAATGTGGGAATTGATCATCCAACTAATTTAGGTGATGGGAAACTTGATGCCATTCCAAGTACTGTTCGTGACAATATTTGGGAACCACTTGGACTCTCAGTTGGTTTACAATTCCTACTTCTAGGGTGTGCTATGGGGACATTACTAGGTGGGTCTCAAGGTCTGGCAAGGAGTATGTTTGGTCAAATGGTTCCTGAAACTCGAAGCGCTGAATTCTTTGGCTTCTTTGGCTTCTTTGGGAAAGTTGCTGCATTTATCGGACCATTGCTGTATGGATTGATGACTGTAATGTTTGACAGTAGAGTAGGAATCTTATCTATTGCAATGCTAATTCTAATTGGCGCGGTTATGATGAGAATGGTTGACTTAGAACAAGGTCGTGCTGATGCACAAGCTGAAGATGCTAAAAATAGGGGATTAGATAATTGATTATTTGCCAATTCTATCTAATAATAATGAGATCTCCAATAAGATAACCATTGGCCCCCCTACTAAAAACATTGAAACTGGATCTGGTGGAGATAATACTGCACCTAACAATAATGCGGAAAACCAGATTAAACCTCTATTATCCGTTACAAAAGATCTACTAATAATTCCGGTTCGAAGAAGTAGTAATACTGCTAAGGGTGTTTGAAAACTCATTACTGAAGCAAAGAAAAGACCTGTTACAAATCCTAACCATGATTGTAGTTGCCAAGTATTTGTTAGACCAACAGTACTAGCATCTTTAGCCAAGAAATCAAGGAGCATCGGTATGAGAACATTATGCGCATAAATTGCTCCAATTATTCCTAGTCCGATTGATGAAAAGAGAACTAATAATAATCTCATTATTTTTGTTGAATATAAGCCATTTTCATTTTTATTAGATTTATTGATGAGTTTTTTTCCATTCCAAGATAGATCAATGATTAATGTTGCAAGTACCAGTCCGATTCCGATTTGTGTAGCGATTCTTAGTCTTAGTAAAATCACTTCCATTGGTTGAATAATAATTAATTCTACATCATCTGGAAGATATCCATTAGCTTGTAAAAACCAGCTAATTATATCTCCAGAAAGTGGATAACCTATTCCCAATCCTAAGATGAANATNCCTACTAATANTGTTAATCTTTTTTTTAGATATTTAATCAAATTCACAAATTCNGCCATAGGGATAATGTCCCTCTGGCTGCCATTCATGCTGCTGCGTGGGCGTTTACTTACTGAATACATCGCTTGATGGCTTTTCTATCTCCTGAGAATTATTGAGAGAATGTCGCCATCTTTCAGCCTATGATCCAAACCGACTCTTTGCCATTCAAATTTACCACTTGGNCCATTAACTCTAGCATATCTGAATTTCCGNACAAAATCTCTGTGTAATTTCACACAAACATCTCTAACAGTCGATGTATCTTTGATAATTAAAGGCTCAATTAAATCGGCTTCTTGCCCTTGTGGCTTAAGATAAACAGACATGAAGTGNAGATTATCAAAAACAAAATCTTTCATATTTTCAATACCAATNCCAGTTTTTGCAGATACTTCCAAAACGGGCCATCCATGGGGTATCATTTCCATTGTTCTTTGTATATCATCTTCATTTGCTAGGTCAACTTTATTGATTACCACCACAGCATTACTGTAAACTCTATTTCCTGCTAATGTNTCTACGATATGGTCATCTGTCACATCAGTTCTAAGAGTCACAGTCGCAGAAACGATTCCGAAACTTCTTACAATTTCTTGAATNTCTTCATGAGTCAATTTTGTTTGTTTTACAGTAGACCTTACTACAATTCCTCCTTTGTTTGACCTAGTGATGAAAACCTGTGGTTTATCCTGATTCAACCTCATTCCTGATCTCCATAATTCTAAATCNAATATATCNAAATGNGATTCTTGAAANGGATCAAGAACATATAGGACCATATCTGCTCCTCTGATTACATTNAGTATTTCTTTTCCTCTTCCTTTACCTTCCGCTGCACCCTTAATCAAACCAGGNAAGTCTAGAATTTGTATTTTGGCACCTTTATGTTCCATTAAACCNGGAATACAAGTTAGTGTAGTAAATGCGAAATTACCTACTTCTGACTCTACTTCTGTCAANTGAGAAATAAGACTNGATTTNCCTACNCTAGGAAACCCCACTAGAGCNACAGAAGCATCTCCNGATTTTTTNACTTCAAATCCAGGNCCTCCTCCACTCGCTTTNGCGTGAGCCTGAGCCTTTTCTTTACGNGCTCTTAATGCTGCAATTTTAGCCTTTAATTTACCAATATGTGCATTTGTAGCCTTATTTTTTTGTGTTTTCCCAATTTCTTCTTCCAGAGATTTGATTTGTTCATCGATTGTAGCCATGACTTAACCCCCTATCGCAACCGATGCTCGTGTCACTGGCCTAGTCATCTATTCTTCAATTGAATGCCTAACCGATAGTTCATTGTACACTTCTCTCTGCCTAGACCCGGGGTGCGGAGATGGCAGACGTGATTCTGAACTTAATCCATCTTCCTAATTTCCAAAAATTAGTTTCTATGTCTCTCAAAGAATTATTTGAAAAAGTACAGGACGGGTCTCTTAGAACATATCGTCCGAAATCAGATTCTAGATTCCATCGAGATTTTGAAGTTGATTTAGAAGGCGACATAATGGAATGGTATGATAATAATCCAGATACAATTTTATCTGAATCCATATATTCTCAGGGAATCAGTCACTCGGATAAGGCCGAGATATCTATCTTACTAGCGAAATGGTGTTCCTTTTCTGAGTGGCGTTGTTGGGAAGCTCGTCTTTTTCTATATGTTGAACCTTCGTTAAATTATTCTATTTCGAATACAAATGATTTCCTGAATTTTTCATTATGGAATAATTTCCATTCATGTTTATCAAAAACCGATAAGAAATCTTATTCGGAATCTGTTGTTCTTGATTGGATGAAAAGGAGGGAGGAATTAGGAGAAACAATGGAACCCTCGGAAGACCCACGTATTTTACCGACCATGAACTCTCATAGTAACTCTAGTGAATTATTACATATTTTTCTAAATAATTTTGATTCTGAGGATGTTGGTTTACTGATAGGTCGTGAATATCTAGAGTATGAATCTTGGACGCTGAATGGAAATTTTTTGTATGAAGGGGGTACGGTGAACAATGACTAAATTGCCTTTAATTCCTCCACCACCTCTCGACTCTATGGGTGATAGTTTTGTCGTTTTAGGACGTTTTCAACCATTTCATAAGGGTCATGCAGCAATGATAAAATCAGCCGAAGTTTATCGCTCTGAAAATTATCCTAACTTAAATTTAGTTATAGCTATAGGTTCTTCTAACCGTCCCCAAACATTACAGAATCCTTGGTCATATAACGAGAGAGCGGAGATGATTTCTTCATGGTTGCGTAATGAAGAAAATATTGATGCTATAATTGTGTCAATCCCAGATATTGACGATCCTCCTAATTGGGTGAGTCATGCTGAGGCCTATCATGGTCATTCCGGCGTATTCTTTAGTAGTGATGATTATTCATGTAAATTATACCAAGATTCTGGATGGATTACCGTATCAACGCCTTTGGTTGATAGAAGTAGATTTGAAGGTTGGAGGGTTCGTGAAACTGCTAGGATGCTCTCAACAATAAATGATGAAGAGGCAATAAGAATGGTATTGGGTGAATCCATACCTGAGTCAGTTGTTGAATATTTAATTTCTAATGACTCACTCAAAAGATTGGCCTTCTTGGGTGAAGGTGGTGAACCAGTTGGATAATCTATACTAAATCGTCCGGGCTGAATTCACAATATCCTTCGCATGTATCAATAACTGTTCCTTCTGAAAGATAGTTAAATGCCATTTCTCTCGCAATTGGAAGCACTCCAATAGCATCATGTGCNGGATGAGGCTCTTCTCCATACTCATTTCCTACGGGGGCTTGTAAATATCCTCCGTCAAAGAAGACTCCTACCGAGCCTGAATGACCCTCTCCAACGATTGTGAGCCCATAAGGACTAATTGTTGACGAATTTAGTAAGGCAATATCTCCAGTCCTCATCATTCTGGCGGATGAAATATTTGAAATTTGTAAATCTGAAATTGAAAATAACGTCATTAATTCAAACGGTTCAATTTGGTCTCCATAACCTTCTTTTCTTAAACTTAAAAATGTGTCAGTTTCAGTAGAATCCCATAGAGATTGCATTATTGACATAGCTACTGCCCTGTCTAATTGGTTATCATATCCATATTCGCTGGCAAAAACAAAATAGAATTTATCATATTGCGTACATCTCTCAATTATATGTGAAAATGATGAACCACCAGCCCACAAAACTCCTCTATTCAAATCTGGCGATAGTCCGATAATCGATGGTCCTCTCAATGCTCCATTTGAGTAACCAGTATATGTTGGATTTGTGGTATCAATTAATTTTTCATTTCCATCTTCATAGTAGTATTCAGGCAAATCTGAGCATATTCCCATGAAAGTTTTAATCATTACAACCTGATTAATCATCGCTTGTTCAAGCCTTTCTGCTTGATGTTGAAAGTAGTGCATATTCAGAACTGCATACTCAATGCTAGCGAAATCATCATCAGCCCATCCATAGAAACTTGTTCCTAGCATTGCCGCATTATTTTCATTTGCCCAACCACTAAGTCCGTCGGTGTTACCATTACCAAGGAAACCATGACCCCAGATTATCAGATCCGCTGGCTCTTGTGTTGTTACTGCGGAGTATGGAATAACTAACCAAAATGGTATTTCTCTATTTTCAACGAAAACAGGTGTTCTGTCCTCCACCGAAGCTCTTCGGATAAGTGCTGGTGGGAAGAAAGATTCTGTGTATTGAGGAGCGGTAAAAGTTCCAGTGATTAACCAATGACTAATGTTCCCATCTTTTGTTTTCATTTCATTATTTTCTATGGTACAACTTATTCCTTCTCCAGTTCTTTCTAATGCATCATTTCTCATTGAAATAATTGGGCCTATCATAGATTCAGTAGATGATGTATGAAAACTCCAAGCGGTTTGTAATTGATTAATCGAGATATCTGTGTTTGATTCAATCCAAGAAAATAAGTTTTGAAATTCAGCTCTTCTATTTTCTATGTCTGGTGATGAAGTAGTAATCTGATCTCTCAATGCAGCAAATCCATCAGGAGTCGGGACCAGATCTCCATTTTGGTCTACTAATCCTGAAATTATTACAACATAAGGAGTATCATGTTGTAAAGCTTTAATGGTTCTAATGTGAAGAATTGTTGGTTGATCAATCTCGGATCTTATGTCTAGCTCAACCCAATGTGGGATTAATTCTCCAGTTAACTTGTTCATTAGAACTGTTGAGTGCCCACTTTCAAGACTCTTTGCAATGCTATACTGACCGGCTAAATCAGAAACATCAGGTTCTATCGTAAATGCTGTCATTATTTGTGTATTCGGACTCGCCCCATCCATTTGGTTCAAAATAGGAATTTCTATTGGATTGACGGTACCAGAGCCTGGTATTGTATTGGATGAATAATGTATTCTTTTGCCCGTAACTGTGTTCGGATCATCTACTAGAAATACGTCAGATGGAAAAGGTAGCATACAGTGAATTGAGTTAGTATTATCACATCCATCAACATGCGTAATCTGAAGAATATCTTCTGGTTCTTCAAAAATACAGCTGTCATCATTTACAGTAGCATTCTCATCGTAATTCACAGCATTAACGTCAGTACACCCCAAATTATCAAAAAACTCTTCGACAATTTCTTCATTTGTTCCTGTGCATCCAGAGAGTACCATCGAGACACACAACAATACAGCCATTATCCTACTCATAGAATGACGAGTTAAAGGAAGGCTATCAATATTAGTTATCCGAAACTATAACTTTCACAGGCCTTAAAACACGGTCATGAAACATATATCCCTCTTCTACAATTTCAACTACTGAACCAGGTTCTTTCCCTTCTGGGGTGGGAATTACAGCTATAGCCTCCATGAATGAAGGATCGAATAATTTGTCTCGTGCATCAATCTTTTGTACACCCTCATTTTCTAATGTACTTCTTAATGATTTTAGCGTCATATTAACACCTTCAATAAATTTATCTGATTCATTATCTTCAATTGAAATTGCTTTCTCCAGATTATCAAGAACTGGTAGAATTTTCGATGCTAAATTCATGCTTGAAAATTTAACCAATGTATTTCTCTCTCTTGCATATCTCTGCCTAAGGTTCACTATTTCTGCAGTAGAATATTGCTTTTCTTTTTCTAGCTCTTGAATTTTTTCTTCAAGGGTTTTTATTGGGTCAATAATCTCACTTTCTTCGGATTTTTCTTCCTCGGAAAAATTCTCAGTGACTTCATCAACCTCGTCGGTCATGATACTTGGTTTCAATCATCCTTCAAGAATCCAATGGTCCTAGTTACTCAAGATAGAAGTATTCACCAGCAATTTTCTGCTCTCTATCTTTACGACTATCTGGTTTATTGATACGTGGCCTATGTGACTCATGATCTCTTCTAAATGTCACATTGACATCTTTTAGGAATTTATTCATACCTTTTCTAAGATTTAGCGGACCTACTGCATTGCCAGTTTTCCCTCCTTCGCCATCGAAAACCAATAATGAGTCACTAACAATATCAATAAAATAAATGTCATGATCAATTACCATAGCGGCTTTTTCATTACTTTCCATGGTNCTTCTGATAGCTTTAGCAGCCTCCATCCTAGCATTCGCATCAAGATGAGCACTTGGCTCATCCAGAAGATAAAGGTCAGCATCTTTACCTAAACAAATTACTATACTGACAGCTTGTAATTCTCCCCCGGAAAGTTTCTTCGCCNTTAACTCCAATAATTGATCAACTTGCAAAGGCCTAACAACTTGGGTATGGAACTCACCTGTCCTCCATTTATGTCCCAATTCCGTGTTTAACCAGTCCTCGACAGTTCCTTCGAAATCGGTATTCACATGTTGAGGCTTGTACGACACTACAGCTTCCATTGTACACCAGCCNTGGTCTGGCTCCATTTCTCCNGCAATCATTTTCACCATGGTNGTCTTNCCGGTTGCATTTGGCCCTACTACACCAACAACTTCCGCGCTTCTGACCATTCCTTCACCAGTCTTTAGGTGAAAGTTACCTAGGGTTTTTTCCATGTCTCCCCANTTTAGAATCGGTAAACCTACTTCNTCACCTCTAACTCTNCCTCTTAANAATTGTATTGGCTTATCNCTAATTCTAACATTTTCTTCATTCAAGAAACCTTCTAGATATGCGTTTATTGCACTCCTAGTCGAGCGTGCTGGAGTGAATATCCCAAAAGCAGCTCTCTCTCCATAGACTATGTGTANTAAATCACATAGAACATCAAGAATAGCTAAGTCGTGTTCAACGACNATTACTCTCTTNCCTNTCTCTGCTAAATTTTGGATGATCTTNACCATTCTCATTCTTTCATGAATATCTAGGTAAGATGAAGGCTCNTCAAAGAAATAAACTTCAGCCTCTTTCAACATTGTAGCACATATTGCAACCCTTTGTAACTCACCACCTGAAAGTTGTCCGATATTTCTATCTAAGATATGATCTATTGCTAGTAATNTAGAATANTCATTNAATTCACCTCTTTCATCAACTTTTTCTAGTAATTCNCTAGCTTTCCCATCAAATATTTTAGGTAATTTATCNATATATTGTGGTTTCACAGCAATTCTNACTCCATCATCAGCAACNAATTGCAGATAATCTCTCAANTCTCCTCTCGGAAANGACTCGATAATATCTTTCCATTCAGCAGAATTAATTGTCCAGTCNCCTAAGTTCGGTTGTATTGAACCAGATAGTAGATTTATCGCTGTAGATTTTCCCATTCCATTAGGGCCTAATATCCCGACAACTTGCTTTTCTCTTGGTGCAGGAAGCCTGAATAATCGAAATCCATTTTGATCATATCGATGAGTCATCTCTCCTTCTAATTCCTCAGGTAAATTTGTAATTATTAGAGAGTCAAATGGGCATTTATTTACACANATTCCACAACCAATACACAGTGGTTCGGAGATTATTGGTTTTCCACTGTCATCNTCGAGGATAATACATTCAATTCCATTTCTTACAGGAGGGCAAAAAACCCAGCACTCAGCATTACATTTTTCTGGGCTACACCTNTCTTCAAGAAGTACTGCAACCCTCATGTTTTCATCTCCCAAGTATTTCACTCAATATATCTTCTATCATTTGGCCTAATTTTGGCCATTTTTATTCACAATGCAAAGAAACGAAATCTTACGTATATGTACGCTGCTAGACCAATCTTTTCAGTTTTTGACAATTGTGTTCTTTCGGAAAACACATCTCCATCATTTTTCTCTATCTTCTTCATAATTGAGTGATAAAAAGTAGTCATTGCTGCTGGAGAATATCTACTGGATTTATCTAAGAGAGGGAATAATTTCATTCCTCTTTCCCTATACTTATCTGCTCTTTTGATATATTCTTTTACGAATGGTTTCCATCCTGGATGATTTAGAATTTCTTTGCCATTTTTCAGGTCTTGCTCTGATATCCCAAATCTCCTTAGGTCTTCAATTGGAAGATATATCCTATCTCTTTCAATATCTTCTGCAACATCTCTTAGAATATTTGTTAATTGCATATAAATTCCCCATGATTCAGCATATTCTCTAGCTCTTTTATCGTCATACCCATATATCTCGATACATACAAGACCTACCGTTGAAGCAACTTTGTAACAATAAGAATACAGATCTTCAAAGGTTTCATACCTATTTCTGTGGAAATCTTCTTCCATTCCACTAATCATATCGTCTAGCAATTGTCTTGAAATACCATATTTATTCACAGTATCCTTCAATGCTATGAATATAGGGTCAGTCGATGTTAAGTTTCCATATGCAGTAGATAATTTCTTCCTGTAGTAAAATAATTGAGACATTTTGTCGTTGTAAGATGACCTGTCTAATACCGGAACTCCATCAATTAATCTCTCGATTTTAGTTCTATAATCTATGGATTCTTGATTATTTTCCGAACCGCCAGGAAAATAATCCACATAGTCTCCATCTGCTATGTCGTCAGCTCTTCGGCAGAATGCATAATAGGCCATAATCGCCCTTCTTTCCTGTTCTGGAAGGTATTTGAATGAATGATAAAAATTTCCTGCTTCCCTTCTTGTCAATTCTTCACAATAGTCATATGCAGACTGAATAATGTCTTCAGGTAGCCTATTTTCCGACCATAATGCTGCATCGATATGAGAAAATGGATTAACTAATTCACCTCTAGAACCAATTACTCCCATGAATAATGCACTTTCTCTCAAAGTTTCTAAGGCTGTGATACTAATTGCATGTACGGCTTCTTTAGTTACNTTAACTGCATTACGAACTTTTTCAATTGGTATNGAATTATTTTCTTCTCCAATTAGTGAAATAGTGTTNCCTAGGTCATACACCACCTCTGGTTCCGAATCACTAATCTGTCTTCCCGACATGCTACTTCTAACTCNACCCCTGTTGATTTACTCTTGAACTTCACGCAGGAATGTACAANCTTTGNATCATCATTTTTTTATTTTTTTAGGATTAGTTCCAGTTATCGATAACAAAAAGGCTCTTCTCATTATTTTCTTAATCTCATCTCTCATAACCTTAATTCTATTTTCAGAGTCTAGAATATTTTCTTCACGNAGTAGTTGCAATGTTCTCTGCCCTATCANCACAGGTAATAGGCATGANAGGCGCAGTCTAANTTGTCTCTTTGGTAACATTTTGATATATTCAACAGCATCATCAAGATAATCTTCAGCCAAGTCTAGATATGAATCAAATAATGGCCTAAACCTTTCAATATTATCTGANTCAAGTAATTCCTCGGNACTCATTCCAATATCATGAAGTGCTTGATTTGGNATGTAACATCTCCCCATCCGTAAATCCTCAGGCAAATCTCTCAAAATATTGATTAATTGTAAAGATTTACCGAAATTNACAGCCCTTTCGAATAATATATNTTNTTTATCATCCGTAATNGAGAGTAGATGATTCAACGACATATGAGTCCAAAATTCACCTACACTTCCTGCAACTCGNTAAGTGTAGTCATCTAATTCATTGTCATNGGTTAATGCAACTATNNTGTCTCCTGATGCATCAGTGAATCTTTCTAAATCTAATATTTGTCCACTAATTATTATATCAAGTAATTTCCTTATTTCCTTCCTGTCCGATTCAGTCAATGTTTCAGATTTTTCCAAATAATTAATTGGTATCACTGCATCTTTGAGTAATCTTGCTTCCGCAGCATCTTCTTGTATTGCTGCTAAATCAGAGAAATCTGGTAGGGGGCTATTTTTATCTTGTATTCTCTGGTTATATTGCTTCAGTAATTTGAGTAATATCTTATTATCGCCCACCTTGGAGTCAGCAATGGTGTCCGATAATCGAGGAAGTATATATCCCAAACCGATTTGTTTACGAATTTTTTTAGGCAGAACTTTCAAACTTAGGTAAAATGATCTTGAAGTTCCTTTTAGTAGGATATCTATTTTTTCCTCAGACTCGCCATCTGTTGGCTTGCCCTTATCCATGAGTATGTGAATGCGTCATACATCTAAGTCTCTCGCATCCGGATTTATCTTAATCCCGCATCTTTCAATGCCGTTACAAGTACATTTCCAATTTCAGAAGGATCTCTAGCGACATAAATTCCAGCATTTTCAAAAGCTTTAAATTTCTCTGCTGCTGTCCCTTTTCCTCCAGAAATTATTGCTCCTGCATGCCCCATCCTTTTACCAGGTGGTGCAGTAGAACCTGCAACAAAGCCAACAATTGGTTTTGTCATATTTTTCGATGCCCAATCTGCAGCTTCTTCTTCAGCCGAGCCCCCTATTTCCCCAATCATGACTACTGCTACTGTTTGCGGATCGTTTTCAAATGCTTCAAGACAATCAATAAATCCAGTACCATTTACTGGATCTCCTCCAATTCCTACACAAGTCGATTGTCCTTCTCCAACACTCATTGTTTGAGCCACTGCCTCATAGGTCAGAGTTCCCGACTTAGATACGATGCCGATTCTACCTTTTGCATGTATGAAGCCCGGCATTATGCCAACTTTACATCCTCCAGATTCACCCGGAGTAATTATTCCAGGGCAATTTGGACCTATTAGTCTAACATTTGAATAACTATTTACCCTTGCTACGGCCTTAATCATATCCAAAATAGGAATGCCTTCTGTTATACAGACAACTAACCCTCCACCTTTGCCATGGAATGCATCTGCTGCTTCGATTATTGCCGCAGCAGCAAACTTTGCAGGAACATAAATCACACTAACATCTGCCTCGGTTTTTTCGAGAGCTTCGGCTACTGTATTGAATACAGGGACCTTTTTGTTTGGTAATTCGACAATTTGTCCNCCTTTTCCAGGGGTAACTCCACCAACTACATTGGTGTTGTATTCATCCATCTTCGTTCCATGAAATGTACCCTGTTTTCCTGTTATTCCCTGAATAAGAACCCTACTTTCTTCATGAATCCAAATCGACATATTACTGTTCACCTCTTGTCAGACTGACAATCTTTTCAGCGCCTTCAGCAAGTGTGTCTGCTGTATGGACATCCAAATCACAATTATCTAGTACTTCCTTTCCTTTTTGGTGATTGGTTCCAGAGAATCTTACTACTAACGGAACTTCTAATCCAAGCTCATTAGATGCTTCAATAACACTTCTGGCTACCATATCGCATTGAATAATNCCACCNAAAATATTTACCAATATTCCCTCCACATTTTCATCCTCAAGTATTATTCCAAAAGCAGTGGTNATTGAATCTCTAGTTGCTCCTCCTCCAATATCAAGAAAATTTGCTGGCTCTCCTCCGTACAGTTTTATCACATCCATNGAAGCCATTGCAAGACCAGCACCATTAACTAAACAGCCAATATTACCATCTAGTTTGACATATGAAAGTCCGTGATTATGGGCTCTNGTTTCAACTTCTTCCTCTTCGGAAAAATCTCTCATTTCNTCTCTCCAAGNGTGCCNGAATGATGCATTGTCGTCAAAACTAACCTTTGCATCTAATGCTATCATATCTCCCGATTCAGACTTCACNAGTGGATTTATTTCGATCATAGAGCAGTCTTTTTCAACAAACATTTTTGCTAGAGACATTAGCATTGAAACTAATTCTTGTTTNGAAAACCCCTCAAGNCCTAAGCTATCTGCCATCTTGGAAGCATCATTTTTGTCNAATCCATTTACAGGNTGAGTCCAAATTTTGTGAATTGCTTCAGGAGTTTTTTCCGCAACTTCTTCAATATCTACTCCTCCTTCTGTCGATGCCATGATGAGTATTGATTTTGCTTCTCTATCAACTAGAAGGGCTAAGTAGTATTCATGTGCAATTGAGCATCCAGCCTCAATGTATAAATTATTTACAATTTTTCCACTGCTTCCGGTCTGTTTGGTAACAAGTCTTCTGCCGATTATATTCTTTGCAAAAATCTCAACATCTTCCTTAGATGTGGCAATTTTCACTCCTCCTTCCATTACTAAGTCATTAGTTTCAGCGTCGTAGAGGGTGCCTTTACCTCTGCCTCCAGCATGAATTTGTGATTTCACAGCCACTACTTTTGAGTTCAATGAGTCATAGGCATTCAGGGCTTCATCTACCGTTTTACAATGTACTCCATCCTGTACTTTGACTCCCGCATTTTTGAACAGAGCCTTACCTTGATACTCGTGAATATTCATGTCTCTCATACTCGCGAGTGGAAGAGGCTCTTTGAACGATGCGCCTAACGATGTTCAAATCTTGAGCACGAAGCGCTGAAATCTACAGTCAATTCCGCTATGGCATGGATGTTGTTGTTCTGGCAGGTGGTTTTGGAACGAGGTTAAGGCCCTGGACCGAAGGTAGAGCCAAGCCATTACTCCCGGTTTTGGATAAAACTCTACTAGAAAGGGTTGTGGAATGTGTTCCTTTAGACATGATTGACAGAGTAGTTATTGCGGCTGGATACAGTGTCGATGAAATGCAAACTTTCTTTGATTCATCAGACCTACCTTTCGAAGTTATAATTTCAATAGAAGATGAGCCCTTAGGGACTGGAGGAGCGATTTCAAAATCGTATCAACATCTGAAAGGAGAAGGGCCAGTATTAATCTTAAATGGAGATTTGGTTTCAAGTGTTAATGTAAGTGATTTATTGAATCATCACAATGAAAAGAACGCTTTAGCAACTCTATCTCTATGGCATGTTGATGACCCTAGTAGATTTGGAGTATGTGGCTTAGATAAATCTGGTATGATAACTAAGTTCCAAGAAAAACCAGAGCCAGGGACAGAGTTCTCTAATCTAATTAATGCCGGATGCTATCTGATTGAAAGAGAGGTTCTTGCATCTCTTTCATCAGAGAGGCATAGTATGGAAAGAACTGTATTTCCAGAGATTGCAAAAACTGGTAAAATGGCGGGCTTAGAATTCAAAGGTTATTTTGTCGATGCCGGAACTCCTCTTTCATTCATTGAAGCGACACAAGTTTGTATCTCTAATCAGAGATTTACGATCGGCTTTTCGGAGGGAGATAATTGGTTCTATGACAGAAATTTCCATTCATTATCTCAGATTTCAGGCTCATCAATATCTAGTGGAGTTAAGATAGGGGAGAGTTGTGAAATAATAGATTGCGTAATTCTTTCGGGCGCGGTAATTGGAGATAATTGTAAGTTAACAAGGTGTTTGATAGGACAATCTTCTACAATCAATAGCAGTTCTGAAATTTCTGATAGGGTCATAGGTCATAACGAAATTGTCTAATCCCTCCGTCATCATCATATCATCATCATACATCGCAGTATCATGAATGACGCCCTAATCGTTGTCAATTTCAAGACTTATCAAGAAGCACATGGAGTTGCAGCAGAAGAATTAGCTAAGATAATGCAGCAAATAGAAACAGATGCTAGAATGGTTGCTGTGGTTTCTGCTTTTGATTTATCTTCCGTTGTTTCAGCCGCACCTAATCTTGAAGTATGGACTCAACATTTAGATCCAATCGGCTTTGGTTCTAATACTGGCTGGTTACATCCTGAGACTGCAATGGCTAGAGGTGCCAGTGGTACTCTGATTAACCATGCAGAACATAAAGTATCGATAGAACATATTGCTATGCTATTAGACATTATTCCAGAGAATTTCACTGTTTGTGCTTGTGCTGCCGATATTGAAGAAGCCAGAGCATTATCAGCTCTGGAGCCAGATTTTGTGGCTGTCGAGCCTCCCGAACTTATTGGAGGGGAGATTTCTGTGACCACTGCAGATCCAGAAATTGTTAGTGGTACTGCGATTGCTATCCGTGAAGTAAGTCAGAGTGTAGGAATTCTTTGTGGTGCTGGAGTAAAAAACGGAGATGATGTTTCAATGGCAATAAGTCTAGGGACTTCAGGAGTTCTTTTAGCAAGCGGTGTGACGAAAGTAAAAGATCCTCACTTTGCTCTGAATGATTTAGTTTCTAAAATCTAAAGTAATTCCATTTAGATTAGTAAATGAGTATGAGATGAGAAAATCACTGTTTTGCTCTCTTCCTAGATGCTTTTCGGCGACGAAGTTTCTTCTTCCGCCATTTCCAGCGTTGGTTTCCTTGCTTCTTCCAGGCACGTGAACCTCGCTTCATGCAGCCCGCCGACCTACTGCCCCTATATGAGCGATTTGTATTGTAAGGACTAACTTCGTAACCGGAAAAACACTCTTTAGTGGTGGGCGATACAGGATTCGAACCCATGTCATCGGCTTAGAAGGCCGATATGATATCCAGACTACACCAATCGCCCGTGGGCTGACGCGGAAGTATCTCTTTGATGAACCCTACACATCAAATGTCTTCCTCGAGGAGACTATCTACAGCGTCTTCTAACACCTCTTGCATTTGATTAACATCGTCTCCAGCACTATAATTTATTTCTCCATCATCCAATATATCGGTACGGATGTCTTTGACAGATCTTCCAGTTTTTTTTGCAATTTGCTTCTTATTTCGAAGGTTTCTTCTTCTCAAAGCAAAAATACTAATGATTGCTGCAGAGCATCTAAGAATAATTTCTAATATTGTTATTAAGAATAGACTACTGACGAAGGAAGTTGCAATTTCATTTAGGCCGTTAAATAATTCTTCAATTTCTGAAATTTGAACTTGTGCATCCCCTACAAGGAATACACCTAAAACACCAAATGGTAGCATTTTTGCTACATCTCTTGACAAATCTTCTGTCCAGTAAGAGAGAATTCTTACAGCCCCGACTACAGATGTCGCAATTAGAGCATTTCTGGAATGGTCCGCATCAGGAGAAAGCAATGTCAAGATTATTGCTAATACTAGAGTCCAGAATGTAATTAATATAGGCACAACAACAATATATTGTACAACAAAAATCATTGTTCTAGAATATCCTTTTAATCTTCCAGATAGACTATCTGAATATTGATTAAGATTTAGAGTAATTAAATCTCTTTTAGCCAATGCTCTGTAAAAAATAAATACAAATACTGAGTAAATTGAAATTGCAATTATCGCGCCAAGAGTGGGGTATGATTCTTCGACAATTAATTTTAGTAAACTTTCAATCTCTGATATGCTTCTGGGTATTTCCACAAGTTACCGTATCAGTATGTCATATTATGATTGTTGCCTCATGATTTGAATGGCTTGGCACATTTGGGGCATCTAGCTGGCATGGAAACTCTTTTCCTTTCCCAAGTATATCCACAATCACCACATATCCATTGCCTTTCTGGTAATTTTTCTAGAACTCTCTCCCGCATTTCTTGCAATACTGATGATTCACTCAGTTTTGGAGGGGGTGCAATTTCTCTAACCAAATTTGCATGGATATCTCCATGATCTAGTAACCCTGATGCATGAAGGAGTTCATGAGCCAAGGTGTGGTTGTACAGCGAGGCATCTCTATTTAATATAGGATTTAATCCTATAGTTACAGGTCCACATGATAATCTTAATTTTCTTCTTCGGAATAACTCATTAGCATTATACTCGAACCTAGTCATTCCCAGTCTGGAATCATCTTCTTCTATCCAAGACATTGTCAGATTTTTACCTAGAAATTTCAGAAAGGGGGCTTCATTTTTACTTAATTTCTGTTTTAGTAACTCAATCATTTCATCCGGAAATTTCGGTTGTGACGGCAATTGATTTTCTCCCAATCGGTCTCCCGTGGCCCCACTCATACCCTTGCCTGCTCCATTTCCCTTAAATGGGCGTCGTAAGTCGGATGCTTACTGGGCGTGTGGCGCAGCCTGGAAGCGCGCTTCTTTGGCTAAGAAGAGGCCCCGAGTTCAAATCTCGGCTCGTCCACCATCTCAAGATATTTTCAATATCGCTATGGATATTGTACATGTATCGATTCTTTATATCTGATCAATTTATGAATATTCATTTGTATTATTTTATTATAAGATACTGAACAAATATAGTAAATTAAGTATAAGAAAAATACTATTTTTTATACATTTGTTCAAAATCATTAAAATATATTGTTATTTAATAACATATGGGAGTCAATATTTCATCAATCGAACAAATAATAAACCTAGCCGTTGGACGAGCGTCTATGGTGGATAAAGCAAAACTGGAATACATATGGCTAGATGGTTATGAACCAACACAGAGTATGAGAAGCAAGACAATGATTAGAACTNATTTCGGNGGAACCGTNGAAGAATGTCCNATGTGGTCATTTGATGGTTCGTCGACNAAGCAAGCAGAAGGTGGAGATTCTGACTGCCTTCTCAAACCNGTNTANATTTGTCAAGATCCAGATAGAATCAACGGTTACNTAGTAATGTGNGAGGTATTGAATGCCGATGGNACTCCNCANGCTTCAAATGGAAGAGCGACAATCGAAGAAGANGATGATGACTTTTGGTTCGGTTATGAACAAGAATATTTTCTTTGGGATCCTGAAACTAATCTNCCNTATGGNTTCCCTAGGGATCANACACCTCAAGGNCAATTTTATTGTTCNGTCGGTGCAATGAATACTTTTGGAAGAGATATTATTGAAGCCCATCTTGACATGTGTATTGANGCAGGATTAAACGTTGAGGGNATAAATGCTGAAGTTGCAGTTGGNCAATGGGAATACCAAATTTTTGCNAAGGGTGCTAAGGAAGCTGGAGATCAAATNTGGGTTTCAAGATATCTTGCNGAAAGAAATGCAGAAAAATANGGTCTGGCAATTGAATGGCACCCTAANCCTCTGGGNGCAACAGATTGGAATGGTTCAGGGATGCACGTAAACTTCAGTGATTCAAGNATGCGAGATGAAGGTGGAGAGNACTTAATGACCAGTATNTGTGAAGCATTTGGTCAAAATATCAAGAAGCANATCGATGTATATGGNGCNCACAATGAGCAGAGACTTACGGGTCTTCATGAGACTCAATCTATACATGAGTTCTCCTATGGTGTNTCTGANAGAGGNGCTTCAATNCGTATTCCGATAGGTACNATCGAAGATGGTTGGAAGGGTCGATTAGAAGATAGAAGNCCTTCATCCAATGGAGATCCATANAAAATCGGAGCNGTGGTTATTAGTACTACTAAATCTGCGTACTGATTAGTCTAACNACTTCATCGGCACAGCCCCATGAAAGAGTCACCCCTGCNCCTCCATGGCCATAGTTATGGATTATATTTTTTCCAAATAATTCTTCTTTCTCTAGCCTGACTTCGTNCCTAGANGGNCTCAANCCAACAGCCTCNCCCACTATNTTTTCTCTATCNAGTTCCGGCCATANCTCTTCACATTTGGTAAGAATATATTCAGAATCTTCAGGTCTGATATTTTCTTCCCAGTCATCTTTCTGGGCGGTCCCTCCAAGAACAGTCACATCTCTCCTAGGGATTGTATAAGTCAAAGTCTCAGGTTTCTGATCAAATCTTCCAAAACCAGGGTCTTGTTTAATGTAAATTACTTGTCCTCTAACCGGTCTTAGATTATCGTCATTGCATAATTCCTTTCCTCCCAGTCCACAACAATTCACTATTAATTCTCCTGGCACCTCATGTAATGAAGAATATTTCTTAAATTCATAACAGCCTCCCAATTCTTCAAATTTAGAGAGTAACCAAGGCATATAATGATTCATTTCTATTACAGGGGCTTCGATTTCCCATCCAAATTTGTAACCACTAATTAATTCATTTTTCTCGAGAACTCTGAAATGNGGTATTTCCGAACTCCAACCTGGTAATTCACATTTTTCTTTCAAGTACTCTCTTCCTAGACGTAATGTTATACAATCTACATTTTCTTCATTCTTTAGCTTCAATAGTTCATAAAATGTTATCGATGACCATTTATTTGTTTTTTCTACAGGCTCTGCAAGAAATGGGTACCACCATGCTGCTGCAACATCTGAGACAGTTTCNGGACTCATTTTTTCAGTTACAATTTTTACATTAAATCCTGATTCTAGAAGTCTTATGCNAGTAGTAAGGCCTGAAACCCCTGCTCCCAATACCGTTACTTCCATGGTCTGGAATGGTAGTACAGTAAATCATATAGTCGGTGTAGTAACAATATTCAANAATCTAGCATCAGGTACTTCTGGTGATATGGTGCCNAAGGTGAGNAAACCGAAGAAAGGTTGGTTTCGTCCCCCNAAAAAGAGACCCCGACGTGGTCCTTTAGTTCCTCCCAGTGAAAGAGGCCTTCCCCCCTGTCCAGCNTGTGGTGAATGGAGTATGCAGAAAGATAACAATAGAAAAGAGATTTATTGNGGTTCTTGTGGAGCAATTGCTTGATTCTAATNGNAACCCCAATATGCTATTGCCCTTCCGATATACTGTCGCAGTGATGAAGAACCGCACCGTATACCTTGGGTATAGCGAGTGATGGGCGATCTGAGCGGCTTAATAGGTGGAAATATTGGATAGAATTGTGATTGATAATCAAGGCAGAAAACTACGCCTTTTAGATCCATCACCTTTGACAAAAGCACCTGATGATTTTCAATTATCTAGAGTTAGTAGGCCATTTAGAAGATATTTTTCTCTTGTCGCGAATTCTCTTGTAATGATATTTCTTGTGCAATCCTTTTCGGCTCAATTAATTGGAATCCTCAATGGTGAGCCGCTATATGTTATTGGTTGNAGTTTTGTAACTTTTCCGTGTATTGGTGTGTTGATTTTTCTACATCGACCTAAACTTGTTGAGGTCCGTCTTCTGACAATCCATGAAAATGGAACTTATGCACACCCTATTCCCGAGGGAGGTTCAATCCAGTCTCCTATGCCAACNAGAATGAATAGATTNTTGGTTAGAGATGATTCAATTATNGACACTCCTCCATCTTTTTGGATTTGGAGCGTCTTCGTTTTATGCCTCTGTATATCTTTTGTAGTTGCAATTTTAGAGATCCTAGGTGGAGATTTTGGCCTAATGATTTCCTTAGTCCTGGCTTTACCGATGACTCTGATTCTTTTTTCCATACCTGTATATGCATGGTGGGCATCATCCAATTCATGGATAGGAATACCTACTCGANTGAGGGATGCAGAGTCATGGCTAATAGCTGGGATGGCTGCAGGCATTCCTGCAATTTTGGTCAATAGCTGGCTAACTCCAGCTTTAGTTCCAGCATCTTGGTCTAGTGGAACAGAAGAATTTATTATTTACACATTTAGTGCTCCAATAGGGGAAGAANTATTCAAGTTTTTAGCAGTGCTATGTTTNTTCTCTTACATNAAAGGGCCTAAAACAGGCTTTCAAGTTGGTTTTACGGTCGGTTTAGGGTTTGCAATTACTGAAAATTTCTTATATCTCATAATGTCTTACAGTGGAGGTGGATTTACAGCATTATTTCTAACGTCCTTGATTAGAGGGATTGGTTCAATTCCAGGCCATGCAGTTTGGACCTCATTCAGTGGTGCTGCTCTGGGGTGGTGGCTAAGTAATCATAATAATAAAGCAAAAATAATATTTTTCACAAAAAAAATCTCTACCAAATCAATGGATATTATAGAGAGTATAGGGATTGATGTCGATATGGATGGAGATATCTCTGGATTTGACGGTCCTGAATATACCATGCTGACCGCACTTGAAGATGCTCAGAATCCTAATAATTCTATTACATGGAAAGTATCTGAAGATAATTCTGAGCAAATTTTTACCTCTTTGATTGATTCAAAAAATCTTAATTTGTGGAAATTATCCGAACCAAGAACTCCAAAGGATGATAATAAATTAGTTAATGTTTCAAAAATTAGTAATAAAATAAAGATTATTCCTCCCAAGTCAATAATTACTGGACTCTTAATTGCTATTTTTGGACATGCTCTTTGGAACGGCTCAGAAACGATTTTGTCAGAATTCGGTAAATCAATCGGTTTGAACGAGGATATAATTATTTTACTTTCTTTATTATGGATTTTTTTCTTGGTAATTACTGTTCTTTTCATTTCATTTTTGCTTATGAGGGGAATAAATACTATTTCAGATACTGATTATTCATAATTTTCAAATTGTCTATCCGAATCTTTCATGACCTCTCCTTCTTCGCAGGAGATAGATTTGCCATGGAAATAGGTCAGGACGAAATTATTTCTGTCGGTCTAGTTCTGACATTGTTATTGTTATCAAGAGTCAGAGATTTATTAGATAACTCAGGTTTGTTTGCAGCGACAATAACGGGCCTTACCGTCTCATTATTAGGTCATTGGACCTGGTTAATCGCCCTTCTATCATTCTTAGTCATAGGATCTTTAGCTACAAAATGGAAACTGGAAGAGAAGAAATTACTTTCATTAGAAGAGGCTAATGAGGGCCTTAGGGGTTGGAGAAATGTATTAGCAAATGGGGGTGCGGTTTCAATAATCGCCCTGTATAATTTCATATCACCTGGTGAAGAATGGATTTATTTTGCCGCTATAGCCAGTATTTCAGTAGCGCTATCAGATACCTTGGCTTCTGAAATTGGCTCATTAGACGTAAGGACTAGAAGTATTACAACCCTTAAGTCGGTTCCTGCTGGGACTAATGGAGGTATGTCGCCCACAGGGACAGTAGCGGCATTATTTGGTGCTATCTTAATATCTTTTATTGGCATGGTTTTCTCTCCAGAAAACTCAACTATTCCAGAAATTACTTTATTCATTTTGTTGACAATTATTGGATGGCTAGGATGCCAAATAGACTCACTATTAGGTGCTTTATTGGAGAATCGAGGATATCTCGGAAAGCATAGTGTCAATTTCCTTGCAACACTCTCTGGTTCATTAATGGCGATATTCTCTTATCATCAATTCCTATGAACAGATTAGCGTTGGCTTTGAGTAATAATAGGTGTTGGCATGTGTACGGGTGTCAGGATGTCTAGGCCAGTGATGTTATCATTATCGATAATTTCATTATTTTTCTTGTCCATAATCAGTATCTCTTCTGCACAGATTATAGAACCTGATGGCCCCGGAATTGAGTGGGAAAAACCAGAGAGTCATCGACTATTTCTAAAAGGTGAAGCAAATTCTCCCTTCCTTGATAATAATTGGAGTTCTTTAACAGGCCAACCTATTGGTTCAATTGATTTCCAAAAAACTGCAGGTCCAACTAATCTGATTAATATCCAAACAGCACCAATAACTGAAGATTTAATCTTTAGTGGCAATATTACTGTTCATTTATTCGCATCATTAGATGTAGCGAATGATGGATGTAGATTCACTAATGTGGTACCCGGTTCTCCATTGGGTTCTGAAACTAAATTTTCGGTCTCACTTTCTTTAGGCAGTAATCAAATTCTTTCCGATGCTTTGACAAATTCAATTGTCATGGAAGAGTCATTTACACTGGCCCACGAATTTTTTATTGATGCTAATAATGTTAATGTCAGTTTAATGAAAGGTGATTTAGTAAGTCTTCAAATTGACGTAATTCACGATTGTGCTCAAACAGGAGTCCTATGGTGGGATACGTATGATGCGATTACAGGAATAGAATTTAATGGTGAAATGATATATCCTGAATTGGATCAGACGGTAGATCCTAATGGAATAATTCGAGTGGAGTTTACCCCTAACTCGCCTTGGGGTAATGATCTCTATATATCTCAGGTTTTGGAGGTAATTGGACCAGTTGAATGGAGGGAAATGATCCATGGGAATGCGGATGAAGAAAATCGGTTAGATCACTTTGAGTCTCCACACGGAGTTAGAATTGATGAATTAAATAGAACGGTTCTAACTTGGTCTTCCCAGAATAGACTCACACCGGGTAAATATATGATTGATAGTTGCTATAAATTATCCGACCAAGATCCTGCAGAAACCTGTGATTTAATAGGTGTTCTTAGATTTGAAGTTTTGAAACCTGAACCCGCTCTGCTAAATGGTAAATGGGCTGCGATTTTAATACCTTTAAGCATCATCCTGTGGGTAGGTATTTCTATGAAAGAAGCATTACTTCCTTTGCCTGCATATGCAGTTATTTTATTACTTGCGTTAACCACTCTTGGACCNGCATTGGACTTACCNGACATNGATCTTGAGGANCCAAGATTTGAGGGNGCATCTCCATCATTCTCACTTTACGAACANGGTGGAGNCTCAGAGAAGGTNGATTTTAGTGATTTATTATCAAATTANGATGCTATTGTAATCGGACTTTTCACTCCAAGTTCTCCTAATGCTGAGACTCAAAGAGTTGATTTTGATTTGGCCCAAAAAGTGGTTGGTGATGATGTGGCCTTTGTCCAAATTGCTACTGGTGAAGGNGTGAACAGTCTTGATTTGGATGATTTTGTCGATCGAATTAATGGGAGCTGGCCAGTATTAATTGATGATTCAGAATCGTCAACTGGCAAGTCTTTCCCAAGTAGAGCTTCTGATTCAGTATTTGTTATTGATTCTGCAGGATTTATTTCATCTTGGAAGCCGGGTTCTATGTCTTCGCAATCAATTGAAGATTCAGTAAAATCTTCTTATGTTGGTTCTGGTAATTTACCATTAGACTTAATTGCACTTATATTTGGTACAACTTTTCTCCCTCTAATTGTTTTAGCAATGCCAAGAGGGAATAAGTATGAGTTACCAAGTTCGCCACTCATACCTGGAGCAAGTTTAGTACTTACATTGTATGCATCGAGTNTCGGTTTTGCATTATGGGCATTCCCTGTATC
Source organism: Methanobacteriota archaeon (assembly GCA_002686525.1). Taxonomy (GTDB): domain Archaea; phylum Thermoplasmatota; class Poseidoniia; order Poseidoniales; family Thalassarchaeaceae; genus MGIIb-O2. The sequence continues at coordinate 29,621 of NZDA01000009.1, forward strand.
CTTGTTNTCGATANTTGGNCTAGGTTCNTATTGGATTTATATTGAAATATTACTTAGTTTGATACTAATTTATCACGGTCTCTCAATGTTGTTAAGAGGAGGGATCAAAGAAGTAGAATTTGTTAGTGGAATTTTATACTCTAAATTACCGGAATCATATCGTGATTGGTGGAATAGAAATAATTTCTTAGATGACGTTTACTTAGGAATTTGGGTAGCTTGGCTGTTGTGGCTGAGAGCTCCTAGTACCATTCCTCAAGCAATCGGTGCAGTTGCAAGATCTGGATTTTTAGGAATTATTATTTGTATTGTATTTTTCTTGGGCTACATGTTCTTTGCAGGTTTAGTAGTGATAATTTTCAGGACAATTCTTGCGTTGATTGGGGATTTCACGCGTATTTTAGGTTCATTGAGCGTTGGTTTAAGGCCTAGAGCGTGGGGTTTAACATGTACGATACTCGGATTTTGGTTATTNCTCAGTATTATAGCNGGACCTTTAATGATAGGTTAGATATTTTTGAACATTTAGCACCGAGACCATCATAAGAGTGATGTATCTCCAAGAGACACCCTTGGGGGTATAGTATAACCTGGTAGTACAGCGGGCTCCAGTTGCACGGGAATGACGACGAAAAGTGATCTGATGGTATTGATGACCAACTGGAGCACTGACCTGTCGCAACCCGAGAGCGTGCAATTACTAGGTGCACGCTAGGCGGAAGATACCCGCTGATCTGGGTTCAAATCCCAGTGCCCCCACCATTTTTTCCTCTNTATCTTAATTATACCTGAACCGTTGAGCGTAGGTTTGAAGCATACTACATTATGCCCAGTTCATGGGAAGAGGTGTCCTCGCAATTCTAGGTGTAATGCTACTCCTGACACCATTATCCGGAAGTATTGCTGAAGGAGATGGCAGAGGCTATAATTCCTATGATTTCCAAATAATAAATTCAGAACATGCATCTATGGTTCCATTCCAGCAACCAATTCCTTGGTCTAACTCGATACCGTGGTGGGAAACCACTTCCTTAGATTCAAATAGAGATAGAATCCATGATTCTTTAGCTGAAGAAACTGGAATAGTTAATCTTGGNCTNTCTTATTCTAGAGATGTGAAAGAATCTGACATCGATTCNCTTTCATCTTTGGGAATAAATGTCAATCTAGAATTACCTTCNGTTGATGCTTTGTTAATCGGGGGTGTCAATGTAGAAATGATTGAACAAATCTCTAATCTAGATGGGGTAGTGATGGTTGAAAGATATGGTTCAGTAGTNTTTTATGGTGATATTCAAACTCCCGCTGTTAAGGCTAAAAATTCCTCAGAATACACCCTTGGGGCTTGGGATTTAGGAGTCAGTGGTAATGGCATGAATATCGCATTAGTTGATACCGGAGTCGACAATGAGCATCCTGGACTGAGTGATAAATTTGTTGCGGGCTATGATGCAGTATGTTACGTACATTCTGACCCCACATGTCTTCTATCAAATCCTCTCAGGGAGGATGATGGCTCTTTCGATCCAGATGATGCAAATCAACATGGTACTGCATGTATGGGAATGGCTAGTGCGACAGGAATTGAAGCCGATGGAAGTCAATCAGAATTCTATGGGGCAGCTCCTGATGCTACTCTGATAGATATTAGAATTGGTACCGATGTTGGAGCAGGACCATTTGAGAATTATNTGTTAGAACAGCAATTTTATGAGTCCGCCATGAACGGTCTTCAGTGGGTTATAGACCATCATGATGATGCTTGGCCCGGGTTTACTGAAGAGTATCATGGTATTGATATCATATCTTTGTCTTGGGGGATAACAAGTCATGAAAATGGTGGTTCAGATGGTTCTGACATGCATAGTCGTATCTTAGATGAAGCAATGAATGAAGGGATTATAGTTTCAGTTGCAGCGGGTAATGATGGNCCNAATAATGACGGTCTTTCGGGAATGGGTTCATCTGATTTGTCAGTTACAGTTGGGGCTACAGATGATCAAAATACTGTAAACCGAGAAGATGATACAATTGCCGGTTATTCNTCNCGAGGGCCAAGGAAAGATAATGGTGATGGGAATCCNCTGAATGAACTAAAACCTGAAATTAGTGCACCNGGATCAAATATTATTCAAGCGGAAGGATGTGTAACTAGTGGAGGTTGTTCGAATTTGTTTAATGACGCATCAGATAACTCCTACACAGGTCGTGGTTCAGGGACATCTTATGCTACACCTTCTGTATCAGGTGTGATGGCACTTGTTTGGGAAGCTAATGAAAATCTTACAACAATGCAACTCAAAGAAATCTTGAAGCATACTGCAGAAAGACGCGGAGAACCCAGTCTTCCCGAGGTNGATCCATATTGGAACAGGGACTTTGGTTTTGGAATGATTGATGCATATGCTGCAACTTCATTGGCCTTGCACCTCAAAGAGACTGGAACAACTCAATTAATTGACCCAGGTATTCAAAATCATCTAATTTCATTTAATGATTCAGATAATGTGAAATTAGAGGGGCATTCCTGGAGTACTTCTGGTTCTGTAGAATCGGTTAACTTCAGGATTGATGGCGGAGAATGGATATCAGTTAGTTTCAATTCNTCTGTAATTCAAGTAGGGCCAATAACACCCTTNGAATGGTATATAGAATTGGACCAAGGGAAATTCTCTAACGGAGAACATACCCTGGAAGTTGTGGCATTTTCATCTAATAAACAATCTCTTCCTGTAGTACTGCAATTCGAAGGTGAAGGTGTAATCTCATCTTCATATGATTTTTCTAGTTTAGTTTATGTTTTGATTGCAATTATTGGCATAGTACCATTATCGATATTTCTGTTATTACGTNTTACAAATATCAAGAAATTTTCTGATTTTTCAAATCATCCGTATTCAGAAGATTCGGCAACTATGGATGCAGAGATTATCGAATAATTGAAGTCTACAATGCATTCCATTCATATCTTGGTGTATATGTCCGCAGGTCGTGGTACGTTTCTCAGACAGAGCAAATAGCATTCGTCCAACTGGAGTTAGAAGGATGTTTGATCTTGCCGGTGATGATGCAATNCAATTCGGTTTAGGTGAACCNGATTTCCAACCACCACCTCTAGCAATTAAGGCATTTTCTAGGGCTATGGAAGAAGGTAGAAACAAATATACTACCACTGCTGGACTTCCTGAGTTAAGGAAAAAAATAGCTGAAACATGGCANCATAGGGANCCANATTTAGACGAAAGAAATGTATGTATTACCATGAGTGGAACCAATGCTCTACTAGATATTTTNCTGGCTTTGGTTAATCCTGGAGATAATGTTTTGATACCTGAGCCTTATTTTCCATTATATCCGACTGATGTAGTTCTCTGTGGAGGAGAAGCAAATATGTATCCTTGTTATTTCGAAAACGGTTTCGTCCCTACAATTGATGATTTGCAATCGAGAGTTGATGAAAATACGGTAGCTGTACTCTATAATTTCCCAAGTAATCCAACTGGAGGAAATGTTAACGAAAGTCAGAGAGATGCTCTTGTTGAATTCGCTCGAAGAAATGATTTATGGTTAATTACTGATGAAGTTTATGACAAAATAGTCTATGATTCAGAACATGTATCTTTTTTAGGTGCGGGCTATGATAAAGTGATTATGATTAATTCTTTTTCGAAAACATTTGCAATGACTGGTTGGAGGATTGGATATTTACTATCTCCGGATCTAGAGGCTATGGGTCAGTTGACAAAAATGCAGTACTATGTCACNGCATGTAGTAACGATGCTATGCAATATGCTGTTTTGGAGGCATTAGAAAAGGCAAGTGATTACCCCGATGAGATGTGTGCTGAATTCAAAAAGAGAAGNGATTTAATTTGTGAAAGATTAAATTCTATGCCCAATGTNTCATGTAACATTCCTACAGGTGCATTTTATGTATTTCCCAAATTTGACATACCGGGTTATACTAGTGAAGATTTAGCAATGAAAATGTTAGAAGGCGGCGTCCTATGTTCTCCTGGTACTGCTTTTGGAAAAGCAGGNGAAGGTCATCTGAGATTTGCTTACACAATATGTCANGAAGATATCTCTAGGGGTATGGATAGAGTCGAANCTATACTTTCGAATTTAGATAGGAGTTAATATGAGTTTATTAATTTCATATGGTTCTGGATTAGTAGCTTTAATTCTGTCTTGGTTCTTACTNAAAGATTTCATTTACGCAAGTATTGCNGTATTTNTTTNCTCGTCAATTCTNCTGTATNTTTATGGNCCTAATGCCGTTGTTTTTTCACTTTGCCTTTCTAACGGATGGATTATTCTCAACTCAATAATTGAGAAATTATTACCTATTNATGATTAACCAAATAAATTGAANGGTATATCAATCATTCTTCCATCATCACCATCATCATCATCATCATCATCACTATTATGATCATATTCTGATGANGTAAATTCATTTTTCTCATCATTGTGANCTTGTAATTCATTATGAGTATAGTCATCTTCTTGTGATTTTGGTTCTGGAAGCTTATTTTGAGAAAGATTTTCTANGTTCTCTTCTTTACTCTTCATCCAAGGCGAAAGACCATTTGAACCGCCAAGGACGCTAATTGTCGTAAATGCAGCCATTGGTAGAACGGAAATTGCGACTAAAAAATCAATAATTGCAGTTTCAGGGATTTTTGCTTCAGGTGCAACTAAATTTAAAATCACACCTTCTAATTGAACATCGTGCCATTGAGAAATTTCAATTCCTAGNGATTCCAAAGAAAATCGAAGTATAATTCTAGCACATGCCCACAAAATGATTACAGGTAGAATCCAAGAAATTTTCGTTATTCTCCAAAGTATCTTTCTAAACATCGCTGCAAATCCTATAAACTGCGATGAAATAATTGGTTGAACTCTAAATGAAACCCATAAGCCGATGATGTATCCTAACATTCCCAACTCAAATGCACTGTCTTTTCTAATAAGGTCCTGAGGAATTCCTTCCATGACTAATATTGGGATTGAGATTAGTAGTACTTGCGATGGAACTGCTAGCAATTGTAAACCTCCATGTACTGCAAATAATTCCGATTGATCGTCTTTTATTTGATTGGAAACTAATCTACTCATTTTTCCATATGGACTTGAATAAGCAGCCATTTTTGCTCTATCAATAAGTTCAGGATCATATCTTCTCTTGCTGAGTCCCAAAGTTGGAATCCAGCCACCTCTTTCGACAACTGGAGATGGTCGGAAACCCCCAATTGTCAATGCTAATACTAGACAAATAATTCCATAAGTCAATCCTGAAATAATTATCCATTGAAATAATTCCGTTCTTATCGAAATTCCAAAGTTTTCTCTATCTATCTTAATTAAGTAAGTTAGAGAGAAACCAATTATGGGNATGATAGTGATTTGAAAAAGTAAAATTATGCCCAATCCTAATCTGTGAGAAAGACTGGCTCTACCCTCCATAGTATGTACGCCACTCAATTAATGCATAAGTCCTTCATTGAAAATTAATCTTCAAGAGGTTTTTTAGCAGTTTTTTGATTTTTTCAAAACCTTCTTAGCTTTATTCATTAACAAACATTTGCCCCCAACATTCTTACACGATTTCTATACCGAACGAACTTGTTAATCATGCGTATGCTAACTCCAATCTTCGTGTTGTCAATTCTGATTATGATGAGTTTATCACCTTTGTTTGTTGATTCTGAATTNCGNGAGGAGGAAAATATAGGTGATGTTGGACCTAAATCATTGATAGATTTCGAGATTACGTCAATTGAAGTTGGTAATCAAACAAGGGATGCTAAAGAATGGACTCAACCAGATGGTTCAATTGTTGAATATGTAATGAGAGACGAAACNATTCAAATCAATGTGACCTACACTCAATCCGGTTCTTCAGGTCAACCAGCAGCAGCAGAAGGTTATCTTCAGATTTGGCATCCTGTAGGNTTCTTGATAGCAGAATATAATGTTAGTATGCTCTTATCAGGTTTCCAATCTCTGAAAGCTTCTTTCGTTTGGACACCGAGTTCAGCTCATAGTGCATTAGATGAAAATGGATATCTAGTTGGTGGTATTATATTGAGAGGTATCGTAGATGGAGGACTTGCNGANGATACTGAATCAAANAATGAATTAGACAGATTNNTACCCGTTGCAATGTGGAATGATCCTATGGAAAATGGTTTTTGTGGGGATGTAGATGGAGATAATATCATTGATTGTACAAATCAANTGCAGGCCAACGTACCTACTTGGGTAGGCGCTGGATATGATTCTAATGGACAGTTATCTTCTGACCCTGATAGTTACGGACATTGGAGAATGGATAATACATCTAGTGAAGAAGGAGAGAATCATTGGCGTGTTTCTCGTCCTGGAGCAAATTATGCCAGNAATAGACANGATAGNCTCTGGTGGGGTTGGTTTACTCCATTCGATAATTGTAATGAACCCGGNCATGGTTTAGGACTAGGTACTTTAGATTCTGCNGTTAGCTCGAATTATGGAAATAATTTCTGCAAGATTCGTCTAAAAGGTTTTGATTTCTTAACAATTCAACTTGTTACTAATGCATGGGGTGAAATGGCTGCAGGTGATGAAATTAGAATAGAGGCTGATTCTGGTGGAATTAAAGAGTTCTACAACTTCTCTTCTCAATCACTTTCTACAACTGGCGAGTGGACTCAGTTAGTTTGGAATATGACTGAAGTACATTCTTCTGCAGAGTACACATTGGCATTAAAGTTCGATTCAAATAGTTCGTTTGCTAGTCAAGGTATCCATATTGACTCATTCATTATCTTTGCAATCGAGAAAGTACCTCAATATACTTTAGACTTTGATTGTAACGACCCACTTCCTAATTCTTATCTAGTAGTTCCATCCGATCCTAACCCTCCATCGCTGTATTGTAGTATCAAGAATAATGGTTATGTTGACATAACATTAAGGCTCTACACCGAAGTAACTAATCGTTCATGGATGTATGATTTTCCATTAAGAATAGATTCTAATAATCCGGTTGATCACGATAATTATGTAATCACTAAAGTNATTCCAGCATTGAGNTATATGGATACTTGGTTTAATCTAACCATCCCCGATGCTTCCGGAGTTCAAGATTTATTTTGGGATGTTTGGGTAAATGATGGAGTTACCAATCTAACAAAAGAATATGTCAGTCTACCAGTTTCTGTTATGCCAGCTTACTCAAGTAAATTGAGGCAGGTGTCATTACAAAANCCAGCGGCAACATTAGAGCCTGGAGCTAGTGGTGTTATTCCTATGTCTTTCAAGAATACTGGGAATCAAATTGCAACGTGGAGTTTTGATGCTGCTTTCCCTGATATCAACTGGGTTGACAATGCAGACATTAAATGGTATTACAATGGTTCAGAAGTTTCTACGCTTGAACTAGAATTAACAGATGATATNTTAATTGATGCTGTAATTACTGCTCCTCCTGAAGTTACTCCAGGTACATATTCGGTCACATTACTAGCTGCTGGCGTATCTCCAGCACAATATTTAGCTGAATGGCAAGTGAATATTTTCGTTCCTATATATTCTGAATTGGTAATAGAGCCCGAAGTATCAAATTTAGTAGCACCTGCGGATGATGCTCTCAGGCTTATAGAAATTAGATTGGTAAATAATGGAAACTCCGCAGAATCGTTTGATTTGAGCATACAAGCTGACTGGAAACTGGGTCTTGAAATGAATACTGAACAGACCTTTGAGATCGATCCGTTTGGGGGAGATACTACAGTCACCATGTTACTACCAATGCCTTATGGAATTGTCAACGAAACTTATTCAATAATTTTCACTGCAACTAGCAAATTAAATACAGATTATCAAATGTCTTCTCAGATTTTATTGACGGTTCCCCAAACTAATCTAGTGGAAGTAGAAGATTTAGATATGTTAGATGAGGTCTTCCGTGGAGGTGACGACCCACGAACTGTCAACTGGAGAATTTGGAATAGAGGAAATGTGGCTGATTCATTTGAAATATCATTCAATCATTATGCAGATGTATCTGCGTCTGCTGTGGGTCTAAGTGAAGGCAAGACGCCGTATATCCTCCCTGGAGAATCTCACAACTTGACCGTAAGATATTCTTTCGGCGCACAAACATTTGGAGATAGAACAATTTCTATGACTGCAACTAGTGTACTTTCACAATCCTCTAGTAATCCAGTTTCAGGTACTGGAAATGCAGATTTCCAAGTTGGTGCACAGGGTTGGATAACGCTGACTCCTCCTGGGATCGTTGAAATTAGAGAGGGAGCAAACGATATAGAAATTACATTCAATGTCAAGAACGAGCATCCTACTGATGCTCAATTATTGAGAGCAGATATTGACAGAAATTCAAACATATTTTACAACATTGTCGATGCTAGAGTAGATACTGGAGATCAAAACTTTGTTTTAGAAGCCCAATCCATGAGGGAAATCACAGTGTACCTTACTCTGACGGATGAAAATTTAAGAAATTTAAATAACAATTCAGAGATATTTAGGTTGCCTCTGAATGTAGATGGTGATATCGACAAAGTTTCAATGGATGCAAGTATTAACATGTTCAAGATTGACCCCGTAGAAACTGGTCCAGATGCAGGAGAATATGCTGGTTTAGCAGGAAATATTGTATTTATCATAATTGGCTTGGTAATTTTCGTTGGNGTNTTNCTTGCTGCATTGAGAATTATTCGAAGTGCATCATCCCCTCTAGAAGAAATCTCAACTTTCGACGACTATGAGTATACCCAAGGAAATTCATTTAATCCGAGTTCTTTACCAGCAATTCCTGAACTTCCTTCTCAAGANAAAGTTGCTAATTCAATGTATGGTGGTTCTGAGGAAATCTTCAAGCAACCNCCACCACCAATGACTCCGGAAGAGAATGTTGAAGAAAATCAAATTTCAGTTGAAGAAAAAGTTCCACTTGGTGCACCTGAATTGCCAGAATCAGGATTGCCTGAAGGATGGACTATGGAACAATGGGCTCATTATGGTCAGGCATGGATTGACCAACAGAATGATTCTTAATTGATAGTTTTAGATTCCAACTTGTTGTGGGAGGGCTTATGAGGGCTTCTCAATTCGCCGGAATCCCAACACAGGTGGATGATTTCTAATGTACAATGGTCAACAACCGATATTTATACTAAAAGAAGGCACTGAAAGAACTAGTGGTCGCTCAGCTCAAAGCAATAATATTGCTGCTGCTAAGGCTGTCGCGGACTCTGTTCGTTCAACTTTAGGTCCAAAAGGAATGGACAAAATGTTAGTTGATAGTATGGGGGATGTCGTTATTACGAATGATGGTGCTACAATTCTAAAGCAAATGGACATAACTAATCCAGCCGCAAAAATGATTATCGAGGTTGCTAAGACACAAGAGCAACATTGTTTTGATGGAACTACCAGTGCAGTAGTGATAGCCGGAGAGCTACTAAAGAGGAGTGAAGATTTAATCGATCAGAATGTACACCCCACTGTCATTTGTGAAGGATTCCGTCTAGCTGCAGAGAAAGCAGCAGAGTTGATTGAAAATCATTCACTAGAAATTAACGAAGAAATGCTAACTGAAGTTGCTAAAACTGCTTTAACAGGTAAAAGTGCTGGTGCGGTTAAGGAATTTTTAGCAGATATTTGTGTTAGAGCAGTACTTTTGGTCGCTCAAGATATTGATGGTGAGACTGTTGTTGATCTTGATGATGTTAAAGTTGAGAAAAAACAGGGAGGTTCAATAGGCAGTAGTACACTAGTTGATGGTATTATTTTAGATAAAGAAAGAGTACATTCAGGTATGCCAAAAGTAGTTAATGAGGCAAAAATCGCTCTGATTAATTCAGCAATTGAGGTCAAGAAAACCGAGGTTGATGCTAAGATTCAGATTACAGACCCTAATATGTTATCTCAATTCTTGGACGAAGAAGAATCATACTTGAAGTCTTTAGTTGAGACGATTAAATCTTCAGGAGCAAACGTTGTAATTTGCCAAAAGGGAATCGATGACCTAGCTCAACACTACATGTCTAAGGCAGGATTGATGGCGATTAGAAGAGCTAAGAAAAGTGACATGGAGGCACTTTCAAAAGCAACTGGAGGTAAAATAATCACCAATATTGATGATTTATCTTCCGATGATTTAGGCCATGCATCTAAAGTTGATGAAAGAAAGATTGGTGAATCAGATATGATATTTGTCACTGGTTGTAAAGACGCAAAAAGTGTATCTGTACTTCTTAGAGGAGGTACTGAACATGTTATTGATGAAATCAATCGCGCATTTGACGACGCAATAGGTGTCGTTGCGGTTGCTTATGAAGATGGTTCTGTTCTAACTGGCGGTGGTTCTGTACTTGCAGCTATTAGTAGATCACTGAGGTCTTATGCAGAAGGAATTGGAGGCAGAGAACAGATGGCAATAGAGGCTTTTTCAGGAGCTCTCGAGGTAATTCCAAGAACGTTAGCAGAAAATGCAGGATTAGATCCGGTGAATACGATTATTGATCTAAGGAAAGCGCATTCCGAAGGAAAATCGGAATTTGGCGTCAATGTATACGAAGGAGGGGTAGCAAACATGACTAAAAGCAAGGTATTCGAACCTAGCAGAGTCGTAGATCAAGCAATACAATCAGCTACCGAAACTGCAGTAATGATCCTTCGAATTGACGATGTAATTTCAAGTAGAGCTTCCGGCCCAATGGAAGGCGGAGAGTTTGATGGAATGGGTATGTGAGACATACAAATCACTGACTTAATTTCATCACTTCAACACGCTACATTCAATAATCGCCGATTGGTCGAAGTATTGCCCTGAGTGGTGTAGGTGTGTCTATGTCGGCTAATCGTTCTCTCCTAGTGCTTTTTGGTTCCCAATCTGGTAATGCTGAAGATCTAGCTTCAAAAGTCGGTAAGGCTGCTTCAAAATATGGACTTGAAGCTACTGTAAAAGGTATGGACGAAATCAAAATTACTGATTTAGCAGGTCAAAAAAGGATTATGATTTGCTGCAGCACATGGGGTGAAGGAGAACAACCAGATAATGCTGAAGACTTATGGATTTCAGCAAATGCTGAGGATTCACCATCCATGGAAGGAGTTAATTTCTCAGTGTTGGCTTTAGGAGATACCTCGTATGAGTTATTTTGTGAATCCGGTAAAGAATGGGACTCCTGGCTTGAATCGAAAGGTGGATTTAGAGTCTATCAGCGTGTTGATTGTGATGTTGATTACGAAGCTCCTGCTAAAGAGTGGATGGACGAAACACTGGCAAGAATGGGCGCAGTAGATGATTCCGGTACATTCCAAGAAAGCCTAGTTGAAGAAATAAAAAATCAAGCATCAGGTTCAGCATCAACTACAGTATCATCAGAATCCAATGGTTCAGACTCATCTATCGAGATTTCTACAGATGGAGATCGTTCAATGACAATACTTTTTGGTTCTCAATCAGGAAATGCTGAAGGCCTCGCAGCAAAGTTCGCTAAGCAAGCTAAATCATATGGTTTGGATGCTGAAGTTGCTGATATGGATGGTTTTGATTTATCCTCGTTATCATCAAAAAAGAGGGTCTTGATTATATGTTCCACATGGGGTGAAGGAGAACAACCAGATAATGCTGAAGAACTATGGCAGAAGGCAGTTGCAGCATCTCCTGGACTACTTAACGGAGTACATTATTCTGTTTTAGCGCTCGGAGATACCTCATATGAGCTATTTTGTGAATCAGGTAAGGAATGGGATAAAAGATTTGAGGAATTGGGTGCTACAAGACTAGTTGATAGAGTAGACTGTGATGTTGATTATGATAAAATTTCACAAGTTTGGGCTGAAGATGCTCTAGCATCGATGGCTGCAGTTGATGGAGAGGGGCTGTTCCATGAAGAAATGGTACAGGCAATTAAAGATTCTATGATTTCCGACTCAACCGGCGCTTCAGGAGAAGATGGTTTCACAGTTCCAATAATCAAATCCGAGGCTATTAGAGCAGAGATCAGCATATTCAGATATGATCCCTCAACTTCATCGACTGGTAGAGACACATGGATTTGTGCATTACCTGGGCATATGTCGATATTAGATGTTCTAAGAACACTGAAAAATACCCAAGATGGGTCATTAACATTCCGTGATGGATCATTAGATGATCCAACAACTGCAATTACAATCAATGGCAGGCATGTACTTCCAGGGAACATNAGATTAGACTCTGTGGCCCCAATACGTGATGGTGGAATTAGCATCAAAATTGAACCTTTGAGCGGATTTGAAGTTATTAGAGATCTAGTAGTCGACCATTGGTCTTTAGAAACAAAAAGAGAGGCTAGTAAACCTTGGATGGCTTCAGCAACTCGTAAAGGATTGAGTACCCCTCAGGGTGCGATTGGCTCAATGTCTCCACTTGTAGCTTCAGAACTTCATTCAATTACGGATATTCATAGTTATCCAATACTACATTCTTCTTCTGATGCCACTGCGCATTCAGATGAATATCTTGGTCCAGCAATTATTTCTCATGCTTGGGCTAGAAGAAATGANCCGCGTATTTCGTCTCAAAAGAAGAAGGAAATTGAGATATTACTCGATTCACCAAATGGAATTAAAGCTGAAACCGATTTATCTACAATAAGAAGACAAGGTAAAGGAACTAAAATACATGATTCCTTATTGGATTGTAAGACCTCATCTCTAGCAAGAACTGGGTATAATGGGCGTCATGGTAAACATGTTTGGTGGTATGCAGTTACTGTAAAGAGTAGCGGTAAAGTGAACGATACCGTACTGTATAGACAAGTCTTAGGNCCGATTGGATTGCTTGGAAATCTTTTCTCAGGAGTAACTTCTAGGATGGTTCTTGGATTTACTAGGACTGGGGGTAATATGATTAACGATATTTTGGCCTTTGTTGCACCCCCTGCTGGTTTAGGTAAGATGCCTCGTCAATTCAACTCTTCAGTAAATAATCATCATGAAGTAGTTGCAATTTTCAATGAATTGGATGGTCGATTCTAATGGCGTTAGAGTATGCTTATCATCCTGGAAATGTGGCTCATTCCGGTTCCCCAGAAGTAGCTGAATCAATGATTCCNCTAGCTAAATCTTTGGGTATTAAGTTGACTCATCTTGAAGGTGCTACTAGTTGCGGTGCTGGGATAATAAGGCAAGCAAATGAAAAATTACAATTAACACTCAACGCACGAATATTCGCTCAAGCCGAATCATTAGGTCTTGAGATAATGACGCCTTGCGCATCTACTGCAGGAAATCTTTCAGAAGATTTATTCCGATTAAAATCTGATCCAATTCTACTTGCAGAAATTAATGACGTTCTANTGAAGACATGTGGAATGGAGTTCAANGGAGAAACATCTGTCAATCATTTACTACATNTNATAGTGGANGAAATTGGTCTCGACAAAGTCAAGTCGATGGTAGTAAATCCCATTGATTTCAGAGTAGCNTCATATTATGGNCCTAANATGCAACAAGATGGGTTTTGTGGTGAAGATGATGTTTATGANCCAGAATATATGGAAATGTTGATGAAAACCTTAGGTGGGAAGAATGTGGATTGGGAATCAAGAATGCAAAGTGTGGGTGCACCAAGTATCCTTACAGAGGAATCTACGGTACTCAAGTTATCTGCATCTGTACTTAATGATGCTAAATCTGAGGGGGCTCAACTAATTGTCAGTGCTTGCAACTTATCCCATTCAGTGATGGATATTTACCAAGGTAAGGCATCCCAAAGAACGGGTCTCAACGTGAACATTCCTGTAGTTCATCTCTGTGAAATTTTGACATTTGCATTGGGTCANTATAATACTAGATTTGCCCAATTAAGGACAAGGGTAATGGTTATTGGCGATTAACCTAGTTTCTCCTATCAAAATCATTTAGTCCAGTTTGACCTTGAGGTCTAAATTTCGAAGGATCAAGCTGAGTAATCTCTTCACTGTAATCAATAACGATATTGTTATCGTCAGTTTGTTTAATTTTGGGACGATTTTTTTCCCTTTCTCCTATGATANATGTTGCAGCAGAAATTATTTCTCCTCCNCCANATACGCTAAAACTGCCAATATTTTTCAGGTCCTGGTGATTTTTTCTCGGTAGATTTCTACTAACTCTTTGAACTGANTTATACATATTTTCTTCTTTTCTTTGGGCTGATGAACTCATACCTTCGTCACGGGTNCCTTCAGCAATCAGTACCATTACCTCTCCTTCTCTATGCCTACCNGTTCTACCTCTTCTTTGAATAGTCCTAATTTCACTACCCACGGGCTCGTAAAAAATAACTAAATCAGCACTTGGGATATCTAAGCCCTCTTCCGCAACAGAGGTAGCAACGAGGACATTATAATCACCTTCTTTGAATTTTTTCAAAATTTCAATTTGCTCTTTTGGCTTTAGGCCTTTTTTNCCTCCTCTTTCTGACTGTCCAATCATTTTTATTGATTTTANTCCTCTTAAATCNGTTAACGCTTCTATTAGAGATTCTACAGTATTTCTAAATGATGCAAAAACAATCACTTTACTATCCGGATCTCTTCTAATTCTTTGTCTCACCAATCTTCTGACTGTAGCAACTTTATTATGAATCTCCTCCATCTCAAATAAAGATCTCTTTAATTCAATTATTCGCTTATCCTTGTGGAAGTTTTGAATAGATTTACTAGCATTATTTTTTGAATCAGATGAGGTATCTAAAAATTCTTTAGCAGCAGTTATCCCTTGTGTTAATAAATGATTAATTAGATGATTTAAAGTCATAGCAGTCGCAATGTTTGAAACAGAAGAATATCCTCTAACATCTCCAAGTCTAATCGACTGTTGCGCTCTATTCATGGCCTCTTTTAATCCTCCGAATGAAGGCGCTCCTGCCCTAACATATCTTCCCAACCTTCTTTCCCTATCTACTATACTGTTTAGCCAAAGTTCTAATGGTATTACCAATGTCCTTATTCCTTCAGGTACATTTACCAAGATCTTTTCTATTTCTAGTCCAGAAATATAATCTCTTAACATGGGTTCTTCCGCTTTACGTATATGGATCCTTTCAATTTCTAGCCTTTTACAAATCTCATTTATTACAACTGAGTTTGAGCCTGGGCTAGCTGTTGTTCCAAAGATAAGTTTACTTTCTGATGCTGAATTATACATTTCCGCAGATTGGGCCATGGCATGTTTTCCGGTTGAATGGTGAGCTTCATCTAAAATCAATAGTGAGCACTCATTCAATGATAAACTTCCACTTAACACATCGTTCCGTACAACTTGAGGGGTCGCAACTATTAGTCTCGAAGTTTTCCATAATTTCTCACGTTTCTTCGGCTCATTTACTCCGGTTATTGAAATCGCTTCATAGTTTTTAATGACTCTATTAAGATCTTTAGTATGCTGATCCACCAACGCACCTGTTGGTGCAATAAAAAGAATCCATCCTTGTTTTTTTTGCAGTATTTCAGCAATTAACATCCAAGAAACTGCTGTTTTACCAGCAGCTGTTGGTAGTACAAGTAGCATGGAACCAGTAAGTGCTTCATCTACTGCTTCTAATTGATAAGCGCGGGCTTCAACAGTTCCCTCAACTAACTCCGTATGTTGAACCACGTACCTCATAGGTTACTACCTCAAGGACAGGGTTCAAAATAGTTACACCGCTAGGCTTTTTCATTAATCCTACTACCAATGTAATTTTTCATCCCCGATTCTTTCATAAAGGGATGGTAGGTCGCAAGGCCGCTCACAACGTGAGATACCAGACACTATAGGGCAATGCAAAAGCAACCCGTACACCAAAACCACACTCGTGGTTTTGGTTCGGTGTCACGGTATTTCCTTAACGTTAAGAGCCCGGCAAAATGCCGCACTGCGGTATGGAGTTGGTAATTTAGAAAGGAGGAAGCAAGAATGGCTGACCGTAGTAAACCCCGTCGTGGTAGCATGGGCTTTAGCCCTAGGAAAAGGGCAATTAGACCGTATGGAAGAATCACTTCATGGCCGGAAACAGATGCATCAGAGATTAGAGTACAAGGATTCGCCGGTTGGAAAGCAGGAATGACTCATGTACTAATTCGCGATATGAATCCCCATTCTACATCTGCTGGTCAAGAAGTAAGGAAGGCTGTAACGGTTGTTGAAGCACCACCAATGAGTGTTTTAGCAGTAAGAGGATATAGGATGACACCTTATGGAATGCAAACTGCAGGTGAGTATTGGATAAACGCTTCCGATCAAGGCCCGCAAGGATTAATGCCTCGTTTTGCAAACCAAACTCGTGGCGAGCGGGATGCAGAAGAGGGACGTAAACCTGAGAAAAGAGCTGGTAGAATTCCTGGCAGGAGCAATGGTTCTTCAGAAGCTGCATTTGAAGCTCTAGTAAACTCTGATTTGTGCGATGTACGACTCATAGTTGCAACTCAACCTGCAATGGTTAAGAGTATCAGTAGCAAGACTCCAGAGATAATGGAAGTAGGGCTAGTTGGTGGAGACAATAATGAGAAATTAATGTGGGCAAAAGAACGTCTAGGTGGAACAATAACAGTATCTGATGTATATGATGTTGGTACTGAAATTGATGTCATAGGTGTCACTAAAGGTAAAGGATGGCAAGGCTCAATCAAAAGGTGGGGTATTAAACTACTAAGTCATAAAAACAGCAAACGTCGTAGACAAGGTGGAAATATGGGAGATTTCGGAACTGGCTATGTAAGAAAAACAATCCGTCAAGCAGGTCAAACTGGATACCATCAGAGGACAGAGATGAATAAAAGAATTCTTCGAATATCCAAACCAGATGAATCGGATATAACTCCTGAGGGAGGATTCTTACATTATGGAGAAGTTTCTAATGATTACATGATAATTTCAGGAAGTCTTCCTGGACCGGCAAAACGTATGTTGAGGTTTAGAGATGCAATTAGACCTAGACCAAGTAAACCGGAAGTTGATCTAACATATGTAAGTACGTCATCGAAGCAGGGGGTCTGAATAGATGAAGGTAAAAACTTACAATTTGCAGTCAAATGTAGAGCAGGAAGAATTAGATGCTGGATTATTAGCTGAATCTTATGTTGTTGAAACAACAGATGGAAAAGCACTTTCTCTTCCTTCAGTATTCGAATCAGAAATACGTGAAGATTTAGTTAGATCTGCAGTTCATGCATCAAGAGCTAACCGAAGGCAACCATATGGTCACAATGAGCATGATGGTAAGCGCGCTCCACAACCAGGAATGAAACATTCTGTAGAATGGTGGGGTAAAGGTAGAGGTGTATCAAGAATTATGAGAAAAACAGGCCAAAGAACTGGTGCTCAAAATCCTCACACTCGCGGTGGTCGAAGAGCTCATGGTCCTAAAGTGGCTAAAGATTGGTCTCAGAAATTAAATAGTAAGCAAAAAACACTTGCTCGTAATTCTGCTATAGCAGCTTCAGCAGACTCTGAGATGGTTTCATCACGTGGTCACCAATTCGATGAGAATGTTAGATTCCCAATAATTATTGATTCATACACTGAATCACGAGAAGGTTCTATTGAGAAGTTCGAAATTGAGTCTCTTCCTCTTCAAAACTCGACCAGGAAGTTCGTAGCCATGATGGAAGGATTGGGTCTTGGTGCTGATTTAGTTAGAGCCAAGTCAGGACGAACAATACGTGCAGGGAAAGGTACTATGAGAGGAAGAAAATATAGGACTCCTAAGAGTATTTTGTTAGTAGTAGCTAATAAAGATGGATTACACAAAGCCGCAAGAAATGTCCCAGGTGTTGATGTTGTGGCTGCTAAAGATTTGTGCGCAGAAGATTTAGCTCCTGGTGGAGATTTAGGACGGCTTACAGTATGGACTAAATCAGCAATAGAGGTTATGGAGTGATAAATATGGTAAACCCTTACGATATAATTTTGATGCCCTGGATTACAGAGAAGACTCTCGAGGCTCGTAGAGTTGCAGATTTAGATAATGACTACAGAGAGAACAATAATCGAATTGAATTTATTGTTCGTAGGGAGTCTACAAAGACTCAAATTCGTGAAGCAGTTGAAAAACTACTAGATGTAAAAGTTGCAAAAGTCAACACAAAAATAACAATTACAGGTAAACATGCAAGTATCCGACTTGCTGAAGGATACGATGCAGAGGAGGCTGCGCTAAAACTAGGCGCTTTCTGAGGTGATATTATGGGTAAAAGAACAAGATCACAACGTAGAGGGTCAAGCCCTAAGAATAGAGTTTCGAGTCATCGATTCCCTGCTAAGAATAAACTTCCAAGAGTTAGTGGAGAGGTTGCAGAAGTAGTTGACCTGATACACAGCCCAGTACACACAACACCGCTTGCCAAGATTAAATTTGAAGATGGACAGGTTGGTCACATGGCAGCACCTGAAGGTATTTCTGTTGGTCAAAATATTGCTTTCGGAGATAATGTTTCTCTGAAGCCAGGTAATGTGACAACTCTTGACATGATTCCTGAAGGTACACCGGTCTGCAATGTTGAACTAAGGCCTGGCGATGGCGGTAAACTTGCACGCTCAGGAGGAAACTCGGCAGTACTTGAAACAAGGATGGATGATAAAGTCAGAGTCCGCTTACCGAGTGGTCGTTTAAAGGAACTTAATGCAAAGTGTCGGGCAACTATAGGTGTACTCTCTGGTCATGGAAGAACCGAAAAACCACTGATGAAGGCGGGTGCTGCTCATTACAGAGCAAAGGCTCGCGGTAAATTATACCCAACAGTCAGTGGGGTAGCAATGAATCCTGTTGATCATCCACATGGTGGTGGAAATCATCAAGCAGTTCATGGACCAAATTCAGTTAGTCGAAATGCGCCTCCGGGTAAAAAGGTTGGAAATATTGCACCTAGAAGAACTGGTCGTGGCCGTGTAAGAGTTAGAGATGAGGAGTTGTAAGTATGGCAAGAAAATCCAAGAAAATGTTCCGTTCACCAAAACTAGCACGTCGACAGGCTAGAAAGCGTCGTTCACAGATTTCTGAACGCCGAAAGAAAGAGTTCCTGTGGAGAGGATACACAATCGAAGAGCTGAAACAAATGCCTCTTTATCCTCCTGAAGATGATTTAAGTGCGATTTGTATTGCTACTTTGATGCCTTCCAGAGCAAAGAGATCGTTATCTCGCGGTTTAAATCTTGATTGTGAGAAATTACTAGAAAAAATCAGATCTAATACGTCTGGAAAGGTAATTAAAACACATTCTAGAAGAATGTATATCCTTCCTGAAATGGTAGGCACAACTATTGGAATCCACAATGGTAAAGATTTCGTTAATGTAGAAATTATTCCTGAAATGATAGGTCATGCGCTAGGTGAATTTGCTGTAACAAGGAGTTCAGTAACACACACCGGTCCAGGTGTTGGTGCAACTAGATCTTCGACACACGTGGCATTGAAGTGAGGTGAAAAATATGAGTAGAATAACAGGTAAATCACAATCCGGATACACACAACTTCTAGAAGGTTCAAATTTAGTTTCTGCACGAGCTGTAAATGTTGATGTCCATCAAAAGCACTGTTTGCACATTGCCAAGGCATTGCGTGGAATGAACGCTTCAGATGCAATAACATATCTTGAAGATGTAATCGCAGAAAAGAGAGCAATTCCTTACACTCGACGTACAAGAAGAGGCCGTGGTGGAAATACTATGGCGGGACACAGAAAAGGGAAGATGGGTCCTGGTAAATTTCCTCGCAAAGCTTCTAAAGTTTTCATTAAGCTGATAAAAAGTGCAATGGATAATGCTCGTCAAAGGTATGAAGCGATTGATCCTGATGAAATGGTTATCACTCATCTAGCATCTCACCGAGGACAAATTCAGAGAGGATGGAGGCCACGTGCTCAAGGACGTGCAACTCCCGACAATCATTATCAAGTTAATATTGAAATATTTTTGGAACATTTCGGTGAAGAAGAGGAAGAGGATGAATTCTGAGGTGTGAAATATGAAACAGAATACAATTAGAACATTCATTAATCGTAATGTAGAAAGACAATTAGTTCGTGAGTATTTACTCAAGGAAACTGAAAGAGCAGGATTTGGAGGCCTAGATTTCAACAGAACTCCTGAAGGTACTAAAGTCACACTACATGCTGAACAAGTTGGTCGTGTAATTGGTCGAAGAGGCAAAGTAATTCATGAACTACAAAGAAGATTACAGGAAGATTTCAACCTAGAAAACCCTCATCTTGAGGTCACTGAAATAGAAGAACAACGCTTGAATGCTCAAGTAATGGCTAGTAGACTTGCCAGCTCTTTGGAAAGAGGATGGTTCTTCCGTCGGGCAGGTCACAGTACTGCACAGAATATCATGGATGCTGGTGCTAGAGGATGCTTAGTTATTATTTCAGGGAAAATTACTGGTGCAAGACACAGAGTTGAAAAATTCCAGAAGGGACATATCAAGTTCTGCGGTGAAACTGCATTAGATTTCATGGATACAGGTTTTTCCGTTTGTGTGAAGAAATTAGGTACAATCGGTTGTACAGTTAGAATAATGCGAAAAGGAATACAACTCCCTCATGAAATAAATATTCATGAGAGACACGAAGTTGGTCTCGATCCAATAGAAGAGGTTTCAATGATAGAGGCCCCAAAAGAAGATTCCAATGAAACTGAAGCTGAAGTAGTTGTAGACTCAGTTCTACAAAAGATGGCAGATTTAGAGACTTCTGAAACAAAGGAGGAAGAGTGAATGACACATTTATCCTCAAGAGAAATTGATGGAATGAATGTCGAGCAGAGGCAGCGCAGGTTAGAAGAGCTTCGCGAAGAAATGCTTCAATTACGTGCTCAACAAGCTCTAGGTGGCTCAATGTCAGATTCAGGTTCATACAAAGCAACAAGACGAAGCATTGCTCGCTTGTTAACAAAAATGAATGAGGATTCTCAGGAGTAGAAATAAATGGCAGGTATATGTAATCTATGTGGTTTACCTGATGAGTTATGTATATGTCAAGAAATAGCAAAAGAACAACAAAAAGCAATAATTTCAGTAGTAAGAAGGAGGTATGGAAAAATGGTAACTATCGTTGAAGGGATTGATGATGTTGCTATTGACATCAATAAGCTCGCGAAAATTCTGAAAAGTTCTTGTGCTGCAGGTGGAACTGTAAAAGATCGTACAATTGAGCTGCAAGGAGAGCACAAGAAAAGAGCTGCTAAAGTTCTCGAACAAAATGGCTATCAGGTGGAGGTGCGGTAATGGTCGATTCAATTCATATGCCATTTATTTCAAGAAATATTCAAGTTATTGATTCGGACGATCCAACTCTTGTAGGAGTTAGTGGCCAAATCATTGAAGAAACTCGTCGAACGATAATTGTTCAAACATCTAAGGGGGAAAAGATCCTACCTAAGAACGTCATAAATTTCACACTCGATTCCGAGAAAGAGGTCATTGAGGGTTTTACGGTTACTCAAAGGCCAGAGAATAGAATTAATCGTAAATATAGGAGGAACTAAAATGCGTGATATTGGAGTAGATGTAAAGACGCCGGAAGGTGAATGGGATGGCGATGATAACTGTCCATTTAATGGAAGTCTTAGAGTTCGTGGGCAAATTATTGAAGGGACTGTATACTCAAATAATATGTCAGGATCAATTATTGTAGAAAGAGAAATGACTCGTTACATGAAGAAATACGAAAGATATGAGAAGCGAACACGAAGATATCCTGCGCACTTACCATCTTGTATTGGAGAAGTTAATCCAGGAGATTTCGTCAGAATTATGGAATGCAGGCCTTTATCAAAAACAGTAAAGTTCTGTGTAATTGAAAAGGGTGATTAAAATGAAGGGAATTTCAAGTAAAGTAACTAAAGCGTTACCTACGCAAGCTAAGTTAGATTGTGCAGATAACACAGGTGCAAAAGTTGTACAACTAATTAACGTCTTGAAGAAAGGGGGCGTTGCTGGAAGATATCCTGCAGCAGGTGTTGGAGATATGATACGTGTTACTGTCAGAAGAGGTACTCCTGAGACAAGAAGACAGATATTTACAGCAGTTATTATCCGTCAATCAAGGCCATTCCGTAGAGTTGATGGTACTTGGGCTAGATTTGAAGATAATGCCTGTGTCTTAACCAATGAACGTGGAGATGTTCAGGGATCTGATATCAAAGGTCCAGTAAGTAGAGAGGCTGCTGAGAGATGGCCAAGAATAGCCGCTACAGCAAAACAAATTGTATGAGGTGTGATGAATGACAACAAAGAAACCCGGTAAGAATCGTCTTTCGCAGCGTAAAGCTCCAATTCATGTTAAGCGCAAGCGAATTAGAGCTCGATTATTAACAAACGATCCTAATCTTCAAAATGTTAGGACTGTAACAGTCCGTGTTGGTGATGAAGTAGAAATATTGAGAGGAGATTTCGGAAACCCAAATAGCATTAAATCTGATTCCAAAGGTAAGAGACTTGGTCAATCCAGAGGCCGTGCCGGTTTGAAATCTAAAGTAAATCGTGTTGATACTTCAAGTGGTCGAATTTTTGTAGATGGACTTTCAATCACAACTGCTGACGGTAAAGAAGAGGCAATTCCAATTCATCCTTCAAACTTAGTTGTTACAGCCCTTTACGAAGGTGATCCTGTAAGAATTAAACAATTAATTGAGAGAGGAGGAGGTGTACAAGAATGAGTAGTAGCCATATTAAACGTTTAATGATGCCAAGAAGTTGGCCTTTACCTAGGAAAACATCGATTTGGGTACAAAAGCCTGATCCTTGTGGACATAGCATAGAAAATTGTATGCCTATGGGAATTATTCTTCGTGATGTTATTGGTGTGGCTCATAATCGTAGAGAAGCCAAGAAAATTCTTCATTCTAGGAAAATAATGGTCGATGGTAGAATAGAGACTGCAATTGGTAGAGGAGTTGGGTTGATGGATGTCTTAACAGTAGGTGAAGATAATTATCGATGTATTTTAGATATGAATGGTAAATTGAGATATAGGCCAATCAGTGCCAAAGAAGCTTCGTCAAAGACTTGCCGAGTGATGGGTAAAACTACTATTTCCGGTGGTAAAACTCAGTTACATCTCCATGATGGTAGAAATATTATTTTTGATTCAAATCCAGAATATAAGTCTGGAGATAGTATTGTAATTTCGCTTCCTGAACAGGAAATTATTTCTCACCACAAGTTCGAAGAAGGTGCACTTTCATATCTGACAGGTGGTTCACACATTGGAGAAACTGCAGTAGTAAAAGCCCATGAAATCAAGCGTTCATCAAAGGATAATGAGGTTACTTTTGAAGAAGATTTTGGAACAATTTCAGATTATGTTTTCATTATCGGTGCCAAAAAAGATATCCCTTTGGAGGTGAATGAATGAGTGAAAGTAGTATCATGCTCGATCCAAGAATTACCAAAGTAACAATCAACATTGGTGTTGGAGAAGGTGGACAGAGACTTCAATTAGCCGAGCAAGTTCTTGAATTGTTGACAGGGCAGAAACCGGTTAGAACACTGGCAACGAGTACTAACAGAGATTTAGGGACTCGTGCAGGTGGACCTATAGGGTGCAAAGTAACCATCAGAGATTCCGATAGGATTGCATCGTTCCTTAAAGATGCGTTTTGGGTACGCCAGAATACTTTACCTGGTTATAATTTCGATCAATCTGGAAATCTTTCTTTTGGAATTTCCGACTATACGGATTTCCCTGATCAGAAATACGATCCTGACATAGGAATATTTGGTATGGATATAAATATCGTCTTGGAAAGACCTGGACATCGTGTATCTCGCCGCCGTCGCCGAAATTCAAGAGTTGCTAGAACTCACAGAGTAGTTCGAGAAGAATGTAAGCAATGGTTTGTAGATAATTATGATATTATAATAGTGGAGGAGTGAAGCATGGCAAGAGATCATGGAGAAGAAATTGGAAGAACAATTGGTTGCCGAAGGTGTGGCCGTAGTCGAGGAATGATTCGCCGACATGGCCTTAGACTGTGTCGTCAATGCTTTAGAGACGTAGCTCCTAGTATAGGATTTAAGAAAAATAGTTGAGGTGATGAAAAGTATGCAATTTGACCCATTAAATGATGCATTTACCCGTATTTTCAATGCGGAGAACGCAGGTCACTATGAAGTGACAGTAAGGCCAGCAAGTAAATTGTTAGGAAGTATGCTATCAATAATGCAGAAATCCGGATATGTAGGAGAGTATGAGGCATTAGATGATGGCCGCGGAGGAGGTTTTAGAATTGAACTAGTTGGAGCAATTAACCGATGTGGAATTATCAAGCCTCGATATTCAGTACAGAGATCAGAATATGAAAAGTGGGAATCAAGATACTTACCTGCTCAAGATTTTGGTCTGTTAATAATGTCTACAAATCAAGGTGTTATGAATCATTATGAAGCGAAGAAGGAGAGAATAGGTGGGCGTTTGCTTGCGTATATTTTCTAGGAGGGATATAATATGGTAAAGTTAGATAAAATAGCACATCACATAGAATTACCCGAAGGTGTTAGTGCCTCTTTAGAAGGAGATAATGTTACAATCGCTAAAGAAGGTAATTCAGTTTCCAGAGAATTCCGTCATCCTAGATTAGTTGTATCAGAAGTTGATGGGGGTCTAGAAGTATTTTGTGATCTTCCTAGACGTTCTGAGAGGGCATTAGCTGGTACATGGAACGCACATCTGAAAAATATGGTTAAAGGAGTAGATTCAGGCTTTGAATACAGACTTCAGGCGGTATACTCTCATTTCCCTATGACTATCAAGGTTCAAGGTAACGAACTAACCGTGACCAATCTTTTCGGTGAAAAGGTCCCTCGTGTAGCAAAACTACCATGGACTCCTTCAGAAGTTGAAGTAAGAGTAGAGAATAAAACTGATATCCTGGTTAAAGGTTCAGATAGAGAAAAAGTCGGTCAAACGGCAGCAAATATCGAGAGATGTTGTGCTGTAAAAAAGAGAGATAGACGCGTATTCCAAGATGGAATTTACATAGTATCGAAGGGAGCATAAGGAGGTAATAGTATGGAATATGAAGACATGACTGTTGCGCAATTAAAAGAATTGTTGAGAGAAGCGGATTTACCAGTTTCAGGTAATAAAAGTGTGTTAATTGAGAGACTTATCCAAAATGATGAATCATTGGAATCTAATGTGGATGATTCAGTCCAAGAAGAATCTGATGATTTTGATGACACATTCGATGATGAAGATGATTTCTTTGATGAAGATGATTGGGACGAAATACATACTGCTCGACAAAAGCCAGTATTAGACGAAGAAACAAAAGCTAATCTCGCTACCAGAGCAGCACAAATGAAGAAACAACCTAAGTTCCGCCGTCAAGAGTGGTTTAGATATTATAGACTATCTAGAACAGGATGGAGAAAACCAAAGGGTCTACAATCTAAACAGAGACTGAATATGAAATACCGTACTCCTATGGCTAGGGTAGGGTATGGGAAGATATCTTCCGTGAGAGGTCTTCATTCATCAGGTTTTGAAGATATTCTTGTGAATAATCCCACTGATTTAGATGGGCTCGATCCTGAACGTCAAGCTGTTAGAATAAGTGCTAGTGTGGGTAACAGAAAAAGAGCCAAGATTCATGATAGGGCTGATGATTTGGGTCTGCGTGTCCTAAATCGCCGTAAAATCAACAGGAAAGGTGATATTCAATGATTATTTCTAACCAAAAAAGAATGGCTGCTCAGATACTTTCTAAGAAAGAGGGTAGAGAAGTAGGTGTTCATCGAGTATGGATTAATCCAGATTATCTAGATGAGGTTAGTACTGCGGTACAAAAAGATGACATTCGTCAATTAATTGACGAAGGCCTGATTAAAGCAAGACCAATCAAGGGAACCAGTCGTGGGCGTGCAAGAAATGCCGCAGCACAAAAGGCAAAAGGTCGTAGAAAAGGACCGGGTTCTAGAAAAGGAACTAGAAACTCTAGAGATCCAAAGAAAAATCGATGGATGCGTCTAATTCGAGCTCAAAGAAGAGTACTGAAGGAAATGAGGGGGGACGAAACTCTAACCTCCAGCGAATATAGGTACTACTATCGAAAAGCAAAGGGTGGTTCATATCGTTCTGTTGCTCACATGCGAACCAACATGGGATTGGATGGCATTAAAATTGGAGGCGATGAATAATGGCACATGGTAAGAATCAGAGATTAAGATTCAAGAGACGTCGAGACGGGGAAACCGATTATCGAAGGAGAATGAAATTATTGAGAGGAGAAACTCCGAGGGCTGTAGTAAGAATATCCAATACTCAGACAATATGTCAATTAGTAGAGTTCAATCCAGACGGAGATATTGTAATTGCGTCAGTGAATGGTAAAACTTTAGTTGACAAATACTCATGGCCAGAAGATGCCTCAAGAAAATCTATCCCTGCAAGCTATCTAACTGGTTTTGCTCTTGCTAAACATGCAATGTCATCAGGACATGAAAGTGCAATACTTGACATTGGGCTATCTGCTTCATCAAAGGGTAGTAGAGTATTTGCTGCATTGAAAGGAATGATTGATGCAGGTTTAGAAATTCCTCATGGAGAAGATGTTCTTCCTGATGAAGACAGAATCAATGGAATGCATATTGATGAATCCATGAGTGATAAAGTCAAGAAATCAATTAAGGCAATAGAGGAGGCATAGAAATGACTGATGAAGAAAATACTGAGGTAGTACAACTAGCACCAGGCCTTGCAGCAGCTCTAGCTCCTGCAGAATCTAACGATACCAGGGGTCGCAGAGGACCTGATCCTCTTGCGGGACTAAGAAGTTGGGTTCCAAGGACAAGACTTGGTCACATGGTAATGAATGGTGAAATTACCACTTATGAACAAGCCGTGGATTCAGGTTTCCCGATTAGAGAAGTAGAAATTGTTGATGCTTTGCTTCCGGATTTGACTGACGATGTTCTTGGAGTTAATATGATTCAAAGGATGACCGACTCTGGTCGTCGTGTGAGATTCAACGTATTATGCGTAGTAGGAAATGGTGATGGGTATGTTGGACTTGCTGTATGTAAAGGAAAAGAAGTTTCCAGTGCCATAAGAAAAGCAATTGACAAAGCCAAATTAAATCTAATACCTGTAATGAGAGGAAATGGTTCGTGGGAATCATCAGAAGGGCCTGGAAATTCAGTTCCATTCAAAGTTACTGGACGCTCAGGATCTACAAGAATCACACTAATGCCTGCTCCAGCAGGAAAAGGATTGGTTATTGGAGACTATGGCCGCCGTGTTCTTACTTTAGCTGGAATTACTGATGTATGGGCTCGTTCCGCTGGTCAAACACGAACGACAATCAACTTTGCTAGAGCGACTTTCAACGCACTTGTAGAGCTAAATAGAACTAAGATTACAGATGGTGACCGCGAGAGATTAAATATCACTAAAGGGAGGAAAATGAAATGACTTATCTTGTAATTAGAGCTAGAAGTGATCGTGGAGTCACAAAGAAAATTAAAGATACAATGATGATGCTAAATCTGACACGTGTTAATCATGCTACACTGGTGCCTGAGAATGTCACCTATCTCGGGATGTTAAAGAAATCAAAAGATTACATCACATGGGGCGAGGTAGACGCTGAGACTATCGAAACATTACTCAAAGAAAGAGGAAGAATGGTTGGAGATAAGCCTGTAGATGATGCAGCAATTAAAGAATCGAGTAAGTACAAGACTGTTGCTGCTTTCTCCAAAGCTATGGCTGCTGGAGAAGCTACTATGAAAGATGTTGAAGGGTTAAAGCCGATTTTTAGATTACATCCACCTCGCGGAAGCAAAGGTTGGGGGGGAATCAAAAGATCATATACAGTTGGTGGAGCTCTAGGTTTCAGAGGTGAAGCCATCTCCGAACTTGCTGGGAGAATGCTCTGAGGTGATTAAATATGGTATCTAGAACAAATAAATTCCGTGGTCGTTCACGCTACCATGGTCGTGGAAAGAAATCCGGACGAGGTGCAGGTAAACGCGGAGGACGTGGTAATGCAGGTATCAACAAACATCGTGTAATGACTCGAATTAAGTATATGCCAGGTCACTGGGGGATGCATGGATTCAATAGAGACCCTAGTTTGAGAGTAGTTAATGTTTCAATCAACCTTCAGAAAGTAGAAGAAATGGCTGAAGGTAAGAGTATTAATCTAAGTGAACTCGGTTATGATAAATTACTTGGTAAAGGAAAGATAAACAAGGCTTTGGATATTACAGTTAATGAAGCCAGTTCACTTGCAATTAAGAAAGTTGAAGCTGCTGGCGGATCAGTAATTCTTGCCGATAGTGATGATGAATGGGAAGAAGAATAAAATTAGAATGAAGGAGGTGCGGTCTAATGGTAGATAGAAATCCTAATGTTATTGGAACTGTGATAATGGGTGCATTATATTGGGGAATGCTGTTCTACTGGCTTCGTGATGATTTACTGAATGGCGCAGCAGATGAGCAAATGCGTGCCCTTAGAATGTTCTTAGTTTCAATACCTTATGTTGCATTCATTATGTGGTGCGCAATGACTGATTTGCCTGATAACATTAGAGATGTACCATATTTAGGTAGAATGTTCAAGCCTGGAATATGGCTTATTTCAGTCATCGGTCTAGCATACTGGGGGTGGGTTGACAAAGCTGCTGTTGGTTTCTTATTAGTCGGTGTAGCACTTCTTGGTGTAGCCATTGCAATGGCTTTAGTTTGTCTCTTGTATTCGGGTTCAGAAAGTAGTCGTTTATATGGATTAAGTAGATTCGTAGACGTATACCCTAGTATTACTAAACCAGAAGGTCACGTTAGATTTAATCAGAAATTGTGGACAACAACTCTCGTACTAATTATCTATTTCATGATGACTAACGTCATGATTTATGGTCTTTCAGACTCTACTTTAGATATTTTCTCCTCATTTAGAGCAATTATGGCTGGTGCCTCAGGTTCGATAATGCACTTAGGAATTGGCCCAATTGTCACAGGCTCTATTATAATGCAACTTTTCGCTGGTGCGAAAATTATTCAGCTAGATTTACAAAACTCCAATGATAAACAATTATACCAAGGTGTACAAAAATTATTGGTTCTAATAATGATACCTATTGAATCAATTCCACAAGTATATGGATTCCTAGATCCTTCAGAAACCTTGATTCTTGATTTCGGTATTGGATGGGCTAATACAATAATTGTTGCTCAATTGTTTATGGGTTCATATCTAGTTTTCTTACTTGATGAATTGGTTAGTAAATGGGGTATTGGTAGTGGTATTTCCTTGTTTATTGCTGCAGGAGTTGCTCAGTCAACTTTCGTTGGAACTTTGTCTCCATTGCCTGTAACTGCAGGCTCTCCTTTATCATTCCAGAATCCTCCATCGGGAACTTTACCGATGATATTCTATACATTAAGAACTGCAACAAATTCTCAATTAGTGTCGGAAAATGGTTTTGAATTAATATTGCTAAATCATGCAAACCCTATTGCAGCGTTAGTTTCTTCAATTATTGTTTTCTTAGTGGTTGCTTATGCTGAATCTAGTAAATTAGAGTTGCCATTAACTCATGGTAAAGTTCGTGGTCATCGTGGGCAATACCCTATCAGACTGGTTTATGCAAGTAATATTCCTGTAATTTTGATGGCTGCTCTATTAGCTAACATCAACATGTTTACGCTTCTTTTCTGGAGTCACCCAGTACTATCTACAGTACCTATCCTTGGTCGTAATGGTGCATGGAGTAGGGCTCATTGGTTTGGATCATATGAAGTGGGTGCAACCACTCCTTCCGATGGTTTTGCGTGGTATTCGTCAATGGTTAATGGAGTAGGCGATTGGTTCTTACCATTATTAAATCAGACAGGAGATGCATATGGGCATAGTTTAGGGCAATTGATGGTACACGTAGTTGTTTATGTCTTTGTCATGACTGCTGGTTCAACCGTGTTTGCTAAGTTTTGGATTGAAACAACAAATATGGGCGCTAAAGATGTTGCTAAGCAGATTGAA
This sequence comes from Methanobacteriota archaeon, assembly GCA_002686525.1. Lineage (GTDB taxonomy): Archaea > Thermoplasmatota > Poseidoniia > Poseidoniales > Thalassarchaeaceae > MGIIb-O2. The sequence goes on from NZDA01000009.1 coordinate 59,641, forward strand.
AGAACAGGAATGCAGATTCCTGGTTTCAGAAAGAACCCAGTTGTTTTAGAGCGTATTTTAGAGAGATATATCCCGCCAGTGACTCTTTTCTCAGGTGCATTCGTAGGTTTGCTAGCAGCAGGTGCCGATTTGTTGGGTACTGTTGGTAATGCCACAGGTACTGGTTTGCTACTGGCTGTAGGTATTATTCTTAGAACTTATGAGCAAATTCAAAAGGAACAAGCTATGGAAATGCATCCAGTTCTCCGTGAATTCTTTGGAGCAGATTAAAGACTCTAAGGTCTTCATTTTTGCTAATTTATCGCCTTAACTAATGTAATATTTTTAGAAAATTTTGAGGGCAATATATTTTATTTTTCAAACATCATTATTTTTCTATAATCGACCCACTGCGCCCCAATGACCTTACTTGTTGGTAGGGCATATTGAAATACCCCTTGCCGGTCGGCGACTTGCTACGTTTGGCTGGCGTTGGAGATTGAGCACTAAGTGCTATGAGGTCTTCTATCAAGTCAAGCGTGTGCCGAGGAAGTGCGGCCATGAACCTAGTTCATGGTTATGGAGGTTAACCACAATAACGACTTGACCCCGATAATAGGGGTGCAAGTAAGCAGATATTTCACATTCAAATAAGGAAATGTGTTTCTGCGCCAATTCAATAACAAAGTGACAGCAAATTGCAACCACAAGACTTCGTTAGGATACTGTGATTTCACACGAAATCCGGTTGATCCTGCCGGAGGCTACCGCTATTGGAGTTCGATTAAGCCATGCGAGTCGCGAGAAATTAGATTCTCGGCGTACCGCTCAGTAACACGTGGGTAACCTGCCCTATGCTGGATAATAACCTCGGGAAACTGAGTATAATGATCCATAGTTCACTACGCCTGGAACGGTGAGTGGATGAAAGCTCCGGCGGCATAGGATGGGCCTGCGGCGTATCAGGTTGTAGGGGGGGTAACGTACCCTCTAGCCATCCACGCGTACGGGTGTTGGGAGACATTGCCCGGAGATGGATTCTGAGACACGAATCCAGACCCTACGGGGTGCAGCAGGCGCGAAAACTTGGCAATG
>NZDA01000042.1 GCA_002686525.1 Methanobacteriota archaeon
CGTCTGATTTTCTGGCCAACTAAATTCTCTATTTTCGCAACCTTCAAAAATTACATTTCCATTTACTGACCAAATACATCTAAGTCCTTGTTCGTCATTTTCTGTATCTGAGGATTTCGAACCATCTAATGAAATCGGACCTAGATTATCCAAATTAACCTCATCTCCGTCAATTACTGTAATACCGTTGATAATCAGTTTAGAAGACGGAGGGGAGTTACTAACAGAGAAGTTAAATTCGGTCTTGGATGATAAGCCGCCACTATCGACTAACTCTAACTTAAGATTATAATCCGCAGAAGCACTACCATCTAGCTCAAATATCCATGCATTAGCATTGTACCCTTCATGGACTATAATATTACTATCCTTGGAATTTGTACATGTCCATATGAAATATAATGATTCTTCAAACCAAAATGGATCTGCAGAAGTTGAGGCATCAACAATTATTGTTGAAGAGGATTCAATCATATCCGTAGGAGGATTTGGAACAGATATCAAAGGTTTAAGGTTATTTAATTTAAATGATAAACAATTGAAAATTTCTATTTCATCAGGATTCTCAGAATTAGTAACTAATACCACTAACTCATACCAACCATCTGGCTTTGTTTCCATTTCAATTTCATGAGAAAAGAAGTTATTCGCAGTAAATGAAAGAACGATTTCATTTTCGAAATTTATTTCAGGATCGCTATTACATGTTTCGGCATATGTAAGATAGCGTTTTACAGAAATTTGAGCAGACTGCGGATTGTTGCCTGTGATATCACTAACTCTAGCTTCTATCGATAGATCTCCATTTATCCAGTCATTGTTTATCGGATTCTCTATTTGCATAGCAAAGTTAGAGTCAGAAATATAATTTTCATTAGAAATGAAGAAAGGCATTACATCTTCAGAAATAATATTAGAATCATGAATTACGCTGACTTTAAATTCACAAGAACAAGAATAGTAATCTTGAGATTTAATCATCATTTCCCAACTCATCGAGAAATAACCTTCACTGATCGGGAAGAAATCTTCAGACTCTGAATCAAACACTCCCCAATTATACTTGAATCCGGTTGAGTTATAAATTTCCCAAGATACCTCAACATCTTGATTCGAACTAACAACTGAACCGGAAAGAATTTTCTCATTTTCAATTATCTCCCCGAAAGTGAAATCAAATCCTATAGAAGTATCTACTTCATCAGATTCGGCTAGTACAGAATCCACGGAGAATAACATCAGAAAAATAGAGAACAATCCAATGACAATAACCCTCATATTGGTCCCGAGAACCATTATAGTATTGAATCCAATCCTCTTTTGGTTCAAATTATCTATCAGATATCTGTAATTGCCATGAAAGTTCATCCAACCATAACCCAAGAGTTCTACGATTAACAAACTCATGGCTAGCTTCGGCAGACAGAACACATTCACAAGCAGCAGCAGCAAGGACTACAGCAGAACTCATTGAGAAATTATTACCAAGCGCAGCAGCCAAGGCTGTTGCTGCTGCATCATGGAGACCTATCTGTTGGGAAGGTGAGGGAGCAGAGCATGGGATGAAATCAATATCACCATTGGCTTCATATAAAGTAACACCATCTATCCCACCGAGGACTATCATTGATTCCCAATCATAAGTTTTAATCAAACTGAAAGCCGCTTCTTCGGCACTTTCCAGCATTAACCTTCTTCTTAGTAAATCAAGCCCTCTTATTTCAAAAAGTACTACTGTTGCACCCCTACTCCTCTCTAACCCTGTTAATTTAGGATCAACAATTGAAGGAATAGAAAATTTTCTTGCGCAGTCAATTAATCTTTGAGCACCCTCGTCTGTTAAAACACCTTTATCATAATCTGATATAACTAAAGCACAACTATCAGGGATTGATTCAAGAGTCTTCTCAACTAAGCGATTACTGACTTCAATATCTAAATCTTCCAAGGCTTCTCTATCAGCTTGTAACAAAATTTGAGTCTTGTCAAGGAGACTCTGTCGACTACCAAAAAATCTAATTTTAGTTAGAGTCTGACGATTTTCTACTGTTTCTATGCCGTCTATAGAAATTCCATCCGAAATGAATTTCGACTTAATGAAATCCCCCTCTCTATCATCTCCTACAGAAGAAAATATGGAAACATTAAGCCCTAGAGAATTTAGACCTCTAGCAATATGTGCAGCAGCACCGGGCGATTCTTCAGATCGCAAAATTTTGATGACTGGGACAGGTGCTGTGGAAATTAGTCTATTTGAATAGCCATGATGATATCTATCCAGCATTATATCGCCGATAAGAGTGACTTTTGACGATTCCATTTCATCCAAGAGATTCCTAAGTTCTTTCAAAATTTTCTTCCTTTCATTGGCTCCCTCACTCATGTTATCGTATCTCCGAGTAACAACACATGAATGATATTTTGCAACCGTTGACATGAAAACGAGAAGCCCCTCGTAGAGTCATGGAACCACACAATGACAGTTGGATTTATGCTGGTTCCGCCAAAGAAAGATTATGGAATAAATCTGCAATAGGGAAGAAAATTAATGGAAATGACCTCTTGCTAAGTTCTTCAGAAGTAATATTTTGTCATAACCACAGGCATTTAGATTTGCCCTATGAGAATTGGTTAAACGAAGAGATTAAGAAAAAATCAAATTTAATTAATGAGGCAATAGTTTTGGAAGCATTGAGAGTACCAGGAAATAAGGTAGTTCTAACAGAAAATTTTTCAGGAAAGGAAGAATTAGTTTACAATAAAAGCACTTGGGGACTTAGATGGAGTTCAAATTTTCATCCAAGAGAAAATTTGCCTGAATCAGAAATTAGATGGTTTCATTCTTCTGATTATATTGATATAGAAGAATTATTCTCTTGGACTGTTGATGTTATGGAAAGAAATCGTTTAGCAGAGGTTTTGATAGTAGATAATGAACAAGCGGTAGTTACTTACAATATTACTTCCGAAAATCCAAGAGGAAATTTGACCCCGCCCACAGAAACAGATAGGAAACTAATTTCCAAATTTAATAACGTTAAAATCAGTAAAGGCACCCTATACTATGGATACGATAAATGGCCCTCCGAACAATTAGGAATCGACTACTTAGATGGCAGAATTATTGATCACACCACTAAAGATTATATCATGTCGGAGAAAATCAAATATTCAGAAATTACTGAAGTTTTTACTGACCTATTAGAGCGCGGACTACATCCAAGACCTGGGTTCAAATATGGAACCAAATGGAGATGTTATGATAAAAAAATTGGTCTAGATCATGCTCCATGGTTGATTGTTGAACCTTCAAAAAGAAAATTAAATTGGGAAAGCGCTTGTTTGGCGTCTAGATTGGCATCTGGAGTAAATAAAATCTGGCTTCAGCCTTTGAAGATAAATAAAGAATGGAAATATCTTGGAATTATTAGACCACCTGCAAATTCAAGATGGACGAATCCTAATAAAAAATAATGTAATTATTCTGACTCATCAGAAATATTTTTTTTCCCGGAAGAGCCTCCGGAAATTATTGAAATAGCCAATAAAATACTAATCATAAATAGACCGTTACCTGGTTCAGCAAGCCAAGAAAATATCACATTGCTATTTAGAGTAGATTTCGCTTCAAATGTTACAGGAATTCTTAGTTCAATACCAAAATTATCTACTAAAACTAATTCACCTCTAGCTATCATCCCTGGGAGTAATAAACCATCAGGATTAACTGAAACTTCAATTTCATCACCAGGAATAATAGTTTGACTCTGTTCCAAAGTAGCTATTCTGGAGGCTGCACCCTGTATCTCGATGTTGTAAAATCTTGAACTATCTCCGTCATATTCAGGGAGAATTGAATATGTATTTCCTTTATCATGATCTATCATTAAGAAAAAGCTATCAGATATAATACGATGACCTACATTGTGCCATCTCAAATCGATTTGTCTAAAATTTGAGTCACAGCCCATTGTACCAATTATATTACCTGATAATGGGTAAGTTTCATCAATCTTCATTACAGGAACAGATATTACTCCTGTAGGTAATTTTTCTACTGTTTGATTGATTACGTTTCCATTATGAGTTTGTATTTGAATTTTAAAATCACAAACTTCAGAATTAACCACTTCAACAAAAAGTGATTCTTGATTTAGTAATTCTACAGGCTGCCGCGGTGTAATAATGTTGATTTTATCTGTATTAATTACAGGCGTAATTGAGATTAAATAATCATCATTGCCAAGATATTCTACTGAAGCAGACCAACTGACTAGACGNCCTCTATTATCATAAATTATCATACCATTTNAGGTATCAGTATTTCCAAAAATATCTCCATCCNTAAAAACGTCTCCNCCGCTNCCTGAATCCTTATTACGAATTAAAGCATCATCTCCATCTGCTTCTATTATTTTCAACCAAGCATTTTTTGAATCTGTATTTACTAAATTACTTCCAGTATCGCCATTATTTGTATCTTGATGTTCTACTAAAATTCCATGTCCNGGGAGTGAAGNATCAAAGCCGTAATTTCCTCTGTTTGTGATTTTAATATTCTCACCAGGACCAATTATCAAATTCAGGTAATTACCCCCATCTGAAATTGGACTCAANGTGAAATTTCCACCATANTTAGGATCCACTAAAATTCCTCTCTCAATTCCGATTAGTTCTAAAGTTGAAGATGATGGAAGNGCGGGAGTATTACCATTACCATTCCAATTACCACTAGCCATAATTCCCCANACACCAATTCCATTCCAATTACTNGTTGGCAGAGAACTGTGGACATCATACAAGTCAAAAGCCCCCATCTGGTGAAGCATTTCATGAACAATGGTCCCAACTCCAGACTTTGTTGAAGCGATTGTATAATGATTAATAGACCATTTACCAATTTTTACTGGATTATCAAGACCNGACATATGGCTCCAAATTGAACTAGAACCACCACTGATTTCTTGTGGATTTGCAGAATGAAGTATTAACAATCTGTCAACAATTCCATTGTTATCAAAATCCCAAGGAGATAGGTCTCTTCCCGATAACATATCTTTAACTGCGTTCTCCACCAAATTATCTACGCCTGCTCCATCAGAACCCGAATCTCTACCACTTTCACTNTCTTCGCCCCAGAAATTGANATTATAATTTGATATCCAGACTTCATCTAANATAGTTNCATTAAGAATTGATTGTTCAGCACTTATTTGCCCGATATATGAGCTAGCGGGGCCATCAGATTCAAGTATTGACTGAGCTTTATCTAAATCGAAATTATCACCTTGGAAACTTACTGGAATNATGAGCCAATTTTCATTTTCTTGAATACCAACTAAAATCTCTTCATTACTTGAATTTTGTGTTTGAATGGTGTTACTGAGCCAATCATCAATAACATCTGAATAAAGATTTGCAATNAACCCGAAAAAAACTACCATGAGGGCAGNAGTAGCACGGGCCTTATTCATATGTAGCGCTAAACTAACTATGATTTGAATACAATGTATTTTTGTTCAAAAATTATTCAAAAATTGGTGTAAGACGAGATATAGAATCTGCTACAAATACTGTCATCAGGGAAATAATTATTCTTAATCCNTCATATGTTTTAGGTAGCGATAATAGTATTAGAGAAAAAGAAATTAGTAAAATACGAATTCTAATTCCGGATTCATTATTTTTTACCATACCAAAAAATCGAGAGAGAGATAGTATCGAGGTCGTTAAAAAACCAATTATAATAATCCATGATACTCCAATTCCTAGGCTAATTATTGAGACTGCATCATACCTAGCAGAAATAACATTCTGTCCTGGATTNACCATGCCTATCTGATCGAAATAATTGAGGAAAGTTGGAATCGCAAGAAACCATATTAGGTATAATAGAACTGGTACAATAAAGCCTGTAAAGAAAATTACTGAAGTGAACCATTTTCTCTCCCTAGGATAAAGTCCCGGTAACGCAAATTTTCTCAATTTTAATGAAGAGTAAGGTAATATCAGAGTAATAGAAAATATTAGTAATAGTGCCCACTTAGTGTCAATCCAATCATACGGGCTGTATATTGCCAATGAAAAATCGTTTTTTAATGATAAGTTATCTAGCCAATTAATCAATATATCATCGATAAAGAAGGATAAAGAAATTGAAATTATAACTATACCAATAGCACTAAAACGAATTATTTTGTAAAACTCAGAAAAATGTTCTGAGAAACTCATTTGTTCATCAAGATATGACTGCATTTCAAAGTAAATCCTTGACCTTAGGTTTAGCTCTTGCAGCTAAAATAGTACGATAGAAACAGTAAGCAAACCAACCACTGAGTAAGAATGTAAATCCTATTACAAAACTAGTCAAATCTGTAACATTTTGAGCTTCAGGATCGAGAACTGCCCTAGGAGGGAACTCTAGAACAGCATCTTGTGCTAACCATCTAACGGCAATAACAAAAGAAACTACGCTGAAAAATAATTGTCTCAGAGCTTGTGGATAAGCTAACTCAGCAGCCAGGTATTCAGGGCCATCATCATATTTTCTTTCAAGAATTTCTCTTTGTACGAGTGCGCCAATAATTAATGCAGTTAGACTGAACCAGTAGAACATACTTCCCTGTTGATAAATTTTCATCGATAGAGCCTCCTGTCTCTGGGCCTCCTTCTCAGCATCAGTTTCCTCTAACAAGAACAAGGAATCGTAATCTCCTACAGAAATAGTTCTTGTAGACAAAGTTGCATCATTATCTCCCTCAGCAATAGTACCAGGTGGACTGATAGAAAATGCAAGAAGATTCCAGTAATCTTCGGTATCAGGGATACCGCCGCCATCAACTGAATTTCCTGCTAACCAGAAGTTTACAGTACCTAGATCTTCTGAAGGTGCTGTCCAGGTAACAATCCAAATTCCATCTGAGTCTGTATCACTGTGAGAAATATCAGCCTCTGTATCAGCTGCAATACGAATTTCTTGATCATCATTCCATGAAAACACACCTATTGAATCTGAAGATAACATAAATCCTGCTTTGGAATTTCCATCTCCTCCTGATAGCGTTAGTGAATCTGCAACCTTGATTGTAAGTTCGTAACTTTCGCCCAATTCATACATTATTGGAACACTTGTAATCATAACAACTGCTCTCTCAGAAACTGCTCCATTATTATGACATGAACAACCATATTTGACCGTTGGATCGCCGTCTTGGTTCAAGTACGGAGGNCCTCCACTGTTCCCTAAAGCAGGGATAGCAGCCATACCAATAATCAAAAGAACGACCAGAACTTTGGAGTTGATACTCGTCATACTGTACACCTATGTTAATTCGAGTGTTGACTAACACATAACCGTTACTTTTCAACGACCTTTGAATTGATGTATTACAACTCCTTAATTGCCGTGTTCAACTCATTCATCATCTTCTTTCCATCACCAAATAACATCATTGTTTTATCTTCATAGAAAAGATCATTGTCAACTCCAGCATATCCTACTGAAAGACTTCTCTTGATAATCACAACTGTTCTTGCTTTATCAGCATCAATTATTGGCATACCTGCCAAAGGTCCCTCATTACTCCTGGCTGCTGGATTGCAAGTGTCGTTGGCACCGATGACAACTGCCATATCACATTCTGGAAACTCAGGATTAATATCATCCATTTCAATAAGTTGGTCGTATGGAACATTTGCTTCTGCGAGTAAGACATTCATGTGACCTGGCATACGCCCGGCTACAGGGTGAATAGCGTATTTGACTTCAGTTTGGAATTTTTCTTGTAGAATATCTGCAAATTCCTTGACCTGATGCTGACACTGGCTAACTGCCATCCCATATCCAGGTACAATAATGACTTTTTGGGCACCATCTGCCATCATGGCAACCTCTTCAGCATCAGAACCGACCTTTGTTCTAGTGAGAGTCTCTTTCTCAGAACCACCAAATGACTTGAATAGAACATCTGGTAAAGTTCTATTCATGGCTTTACACATAATAAATGTCAGAATAAGTCCAGAAGCCCCTACTAAAGAACCTGCAACAATTAGTACACTGTTCCCAATAATAAAACCAGTAAACGCTGCAGCTATCCCTGAAAAAGAATTTAACAAAGAAACAACTACTGGCATATCTGCCCCACCAATTGGTAAAACAATGATTATACCTAAGATACTGGATATGATTATTATCGAAAACAATATTTCTTGGTCTCTTGGGTCAGAAATGCTTAGGTAAATTAATACAAGAACAGCTAATGTCAATATAATTTTAATATAATTTAACCATGATGGACCCCAAGTAGGTGTTCTGAACCATTTACCCCTTATTTCTATACCACCCTTCANTTTGAACATTGCAAGTATAGANCCTGTGAGNGTCATCCAACCAACCAGAGCTGAAAGCCCAGCAGCAACCATCAAAACTTCCAATTCCAAGCCACTGGGTAAAGTTAGAGTTTCGTCTTCAATATATTTCCAGGATTCGGAAAGAGCAACAAGTGCTGATGCAGCACCTCCAAATCCATTGAATAAAGCTACAAGTTCGGGCATACCAGTCATTTCAACTTTAATCGCCATGATATAACCAATAACTGAACCAACAATGATTCCAGAAATAATTAGTTCCCAATGTGCACCACCCATCAGGTACATATCAGTCACAGTGGTTAACACAGCAACTAGCATACCCATNGCACCTAATTGATTNCCAACAGGNGCNGTTCTAGGATGACCTAATTTTTTAAGACCTAATATGAATAGAGACGCAGAAATCAGGTATCCAATCGAGACCCATGAACTAGATATCATATTCAATCACCCTTCCTCTTATTNTTACCGGCAATCATATTCAACATCCGGTTAGTAACTGCAAAACCCCCTATAACATTGATCATTGCAAGAACTATAGCCAAGAATGCCAACAATCCAGAAACAAGAGTATCGCCACCTTCGTAAGCAACGTTTGCTCCAATTAAAGCGCCAACTACACTAATACCTGATATTGCATTTGCCCCGCTCATTAATGGAGTATGCAGCATTGCTGGAACCTTGGTAATTAGCTCGAATCCTAAAAATATAGATAAAACGAATAATGTTATTGAGCCGATTAATANTTCTGGAGTCATTACATTACACCTCCTAGTTTTGTTTGTTTATCATTTAATTTCCCATCTCTACAAATAAGAACTCCCCCCATACCTGGTACATGGAAGTCTGAACCTTCTGGTGACCCAAATAGAATATCGTCGTCTTCAGAAATAATTAGCTCACCTTCCTTAATTATTGAACTAATAAATGTTGTAAGATTATTAGAATAAAGCATACTTGAAGTGGTTGCTAAGGTCCCTGGTAAGTTAGAAGTTCCAACAATAATTACTCCATTATCTGTGGTATAAATTTCTCCCGGTTTGGTCAACTCACAATTTCCACCAACATCTGCATTCATATCTACAATTACAGCACCTGGCTTAAACGAGGAAACGGCTGATGCTGGTATCGTAATTGGTGCAGGCCTACCAAAGATTCTAGCAGTTGTAACAATAATATCGCATTCAGAAGCAACTTCACAAACAGTATCATTTACCTTCTTAATAAACTCAGGAGTTAGCGGTTTGGCATAACCAGACTCATCTTCAAAATCATCCATACCTTCTACTTCAATAAATCGTCCGCCAACCGATTCTATTTGTTCAGCAGCAGATTTCCTTACATCAGATGCGTATACAATTGCCCCCAGTCTTTTAGCAGTTGCAATTGCCTGAAGACCCGCTACTCCACTACCCATAATCACAACTTTTGCAGGTTTTACAGTTCCAGCTGATGTCGTCATCATAGGTATTCCACGAGGTACGTATGATGCACCGAGAAGTACGGCCTTGTATCCCGCTAAGTTATCTTGACTAGAATTAACATCCATAGATTGAGCACGAGATAGTCTCCTAGGTATCATATCCATAGAAAATAGTGTTACTTTGGAAGTGAGACAAGATTGTATCTTTTCTGGATGACGGAAGGGATCTGCAACACAAACCAGATTCATTCCTTCTCTCAGTTGATTAGAATCTAACATTCGAATAGACATGACAATTTCACAAGATAGGGCCTCGTCCCGTGTACATATTGTAGCACCTGCATTCAGATATTCAGAATCTGAATAGTTGGATTTATTACCCGCACCACTCTCAACAAAAATTTCTAAACCTTTTTTCATCAATTTCTTGACGGAACCGGGGACAATAGCGACTCTATTTTCATCATCAGGTTCTAACAAAACTCCTAACTTCATAATACCACATCTACAAATTCAAGCCTAGGCCCACTATTGTTGATTATAGCGAACGTAATCAGATTATTGAATGAAACGGCTGAATGTCTTCGAATATAGAATTAATTATATTTAAAAATCAGAATAAAATAATGTATCCAATACCAAAAACCGCCACATCGCAAATTGCATGGGAAAGCCAACATACCCATATTGAACGATACTTAATGTACAACCATGACCAGATAATTGCAGCAGAGATTAGGCCAAAACTTGCCAGGACCGTTTGCCACCAAATAAAACCGAATAGATGCAATGCTATAGCGTGATGAAGAGTGAACATCAGTGCAGAAAATATCATTCCAGTCATTTCACTATCAAATATTTCAGCGGACTTGGTTGTGATAAACCATCTAAATACATATTCCTCAAGTAGACTATTTATGAAAATCCAATAAATCATACCTAAAATGTACAAATTAACACTGTCAAAACCTCTAGACTGTAATATATCAACCATACCTTGAATATCCAAGGTATCTTCAAACAAGAACCATGTTACTAATATTATTACTGACATCAATATTCCAGTAATTAAAGCCATTTTAATTCCATTTTTTGAAGGAATATTTCGCGATATAGGGTTTTTCTCAACTTTAAGATACCAAAACGTTGGCACTAAAAAAATCCATATTTTACATACAGCGAAAAAGATTTGTGAAATTAATTCATCTTCAATGATATTAATGCCAAAAATAACAGATATAGATGGTACAAAACCAATTAACAATATTGCAATTAAAGGTTTTTCAGCAAATTTCATACTACACCCTGTTATTACTTTGGTAAGAACATTCTCCCGTTAACTCGAGTTTAACGTTCACTAAAGGCTAAGGATGTAACACCGACGGACATATATTGAGGAAGTCACATGACAAGGGAATCAAGGAAAATTGCGGTAATTGGTGCTGGTAATGTAGGAGCCACGTGCGCTTTCGTAATGGCTGAAAGAAAATTNGGAGAAATTGTGCTATTAGATATCTATGANGGATTTGCAAAAGGTAAAGCTCTNGANATGAGTCAAGGAGGACAGGTACTAAATTACGATGGAAATATAACTGGAACATCAAAATATGAGGATATCGCTGGAGCAGATGTTGTAGTCGTGACTTCGGGTTTCCCTAGACAACCAGGTATGAGTCGGGAAGATCTAATAGGNAAAAATGCNGAAATTATNNCTCAAGTAGGTACTGGAATCAGAGATTTNGCACCTGATTCNATAGTTATAATGGTTACAAATCCATTGGATTTAATGACTTATCANATGCAAAAAGTTACTGGATTTGANGCAAATAGAGTNATTGGCCAGGCTGGAATTCTNGATTCCGCTAGAATGACTCATTTCGTTTCACAAGCTGTAGGTTGTTCCAACGAGGATGTGCAAGCAATGGTACTTGGANGGCATGGCGATACAATGGTCCCCCTCCCTAGATACACAACGGNTGGAGGAATCCCAATNACTCAGTTACTCGATAGTGATGAAATTGATGCTATCTCAAAAAGAACCGCTAGTGGGGGAGGAGAAATTGTCAAATTATTAGAAAGAGGAAGTGCATTTTATGCTCCTGGAAGCGCAGCAGCGATTATGGCAGAATCCGTCCTTAATGATAGGAAGAGGATGTTACCATGTAGTGCCCTATTGAGTGGAGAATATGGTTTAGAGGACGTATACATTGGAGTTCCTGTGTTACTTGGGAGNAATGGAGTAGAAAAAATTGTAGAATTAGAATTAGAAAATGAGGAATTAGAGAGTCTACAAAGCTCTGCAAATTTCTATAAGTCACAATTAAAAGAGATTCTTGGATATTAATAAGAAGGAAAATAAATGAAGGAATATCTATATCTAGAACATGATGGGAAATTATTACTCGTTGATAACGAGGGGAATGGCCCTAGAAAGCCACAGATGGGGAGAGTGAATTGGATAGGAGATTCACCCCTTATTAGATTACCAACAACAAGTGAAGTAAATGAAATGGGGATTACTTGGGAAAAAAAAAAGAATTAATCAGATTCATCTTGAAAATATAGATGCAAGAGTAATTATTGGAACTCCGAAAATTAATTGGCCAGAAAATTGGGCATGGAAAGATTCTGTAATTAGTGATAATGCAGTTGACCCAGTTGTTAGAGAATTAGTTTATCGAACAATTCATCGAGTTGTCTCTAAGGTAATAATAGAGAATAACGAAGGAATGATATTGATGGCTAAAGCAAGTAGAGGTTTTTTTACAGGATGTTGGACTTTACCTGGTGGATTTGTCGATTATGGAGAACATCCAAGACAAGCAGCAATTAGAGAAGCAAAAGAAGAATTGAACATTGATATAGAAATTGCCGATCCTTTAGGTGAGTCAGGAGAAAATAAAGAGGGAGATAATGGAGTACTTATCCAACAAAATATTTTTACTAATGAGGGAATTAATTGGTTATCATTTACATATAGAACAAAAATAAATTTAAGCATGGACAAAATTAAACCTAAGAAAGGAGAAATAGAAGAAGTGAGATGGTTCTCAAGAGAAAACGCTCTTCGAAACTCTGTTAGTTTATTTGATAAAGAAGCAATTTTATCTCTTAAAGAGTAAATTATTGACATTATAGTGTTCAATGGTGGGCCTGCCTGGATTTGAACCAGAGTCTGTTCGTCCCAAACGAACAAGCATAGACCAGACTAACCCACAGGCCCTGTGAGTAGTACGCCCGAGAGAACTTCCTGTCAAGAACTTAACTCAACCAATTCCATGTATTTTCATTGACTCTAATTAAGAAACCTTGTACTTCGGCTTGGCCAATCAAAAATTCACTAGATGAATCGACTAGTGCTTCGTCAAAAAGTATTTTATCGAGAGATTTTTTTGTTAAATTTCCATCTTTATCTGTGGCTTTTTTTAGTAAATTTAATCCGCCTAAGACATTATTGTTATTTTCTTTAGCAATACTACTTCGTGATTCTTTTTTCAATATTTTAGATATTAATTCCTGACTAATTTCATCAGGAATGTTTGCTAATGAAATTGCTTTCGAGAGCTCCTCAGCATTCTCAAAACTTTTAACATACTTCAAATTACTAACTGAGCCGCATTTAGTACAGAAATTATTTTTGGATTTTGTTGAGCCAAATGAAAAACCACAAGAGCATTTGATGAGATTGTATCTCTGACTCATGATTATGTCAAAATGTGAGAGTACAAGAGTTTTCTGATTATATTTATCACAATAATTCATGAATGAAGATACATGTCGCTATACATGAACAATGCGAGGTTGACAATTTCTTGGCTTGTTTTCGCTATCTTAATTCTGTTATCTGCGAAATTGTTTATTGATTCAGAAGGGGGTTCAATATATTCATGGGCAATATTACTAGTGATTCCAATACCATTATTCTTGATAATTTCTATTTACTCAAATGATTTCAAATCCAAAGATGATAATGAAATTGGCTTAGTAAGCGAAAACGAAGATTTTAAAGAAATTGAGAAGAAGGCAGAAGATCCTCTAGAAATAGGATTTGATATTCCAATCTTATAATCATAAAAGTCTCAAAGTTTCCAAGTTTGCAGGAGCGTAGGTTTGTACTCTAAATTTCTCTCTAAGGCCTTGTCGGAACGCATTACAAGTTTGTGCATCACCATGATGACAAATTATTTTCCTAGGAGTTGGATTCAAAGCAGAGACATAATCCATTAATTGATTCCTATCTGAATGACCACTGAATCCATCAATTTTTCTCATTGAACATCTAACCTCTACCATCAATGTCTGGCCTTTATCAATTAACGGAACTGAAGAGTGACCGTCCCTTAAACGGCTACCAAGCGTCCCTGATGCCTGATATCCCACAAAACACAGTGTATTATTGGGTTCAGGAGCCCAGTGCTTAAAATATTCAACAATTGGTCCGCCGGTCATCATTCCACTAGTCGCTAGAACTATACATGGAGATGGATCAAGAAGTATTGATTCTCGCTGCTGGTAGGATTCAACTGTTTTGAACCACTTAGAGTGAAATGGATTATGTTCACCACCCTTGAGGAGTTTCTTCCTTAGGTCTCTGTTCAAGAAATTTGGATGACTTGCATGAATTGCAGTAGCCTCTGAAATCATCCCGTCCAACCAAACAGTAACTGGAGATACTTTTCCTGACTTAAACAACTCATCTATAGCAATCATTACTTCTTGAGAACGACCCACTGCGAATACCGGACAGAATATTTTACCACCACGGCCAATTACGTCAATTATCATTTCTTGTAACTCGTGGCTGGCTGCATCTCTAGTNGGTTGTATATCCTGNGGACCGCCATAAGTAGATTCAACTACNAGAGTNTCGACTTTAGGGAANCTGACAGTCGCTGCATCAAATAACCAAGATTTTTCATACTTAATATCTCCAGAAAATAGAATTTTATGTTCATCATTTCCTTCACCNATATTCATGTAAACACTTGACGAGCCTAGAATATGCCCTGCATTTTCCATTGTCATCTTAATATCTGGGGCGATATCTGTTTTTTCGCCCCAATTAACATCTACAACGTGCTTAATGCATTCCTGTATATCAGCCTTAGAATATGGTGGTTCATTTCCTTCTGCCTGACTAACTTTGACATAATCTATCTGTAATAAAGTCATTAGATCTCTTGTTGGGGGTGTACAGTAAACAGGACCTCTGTATCCATATCTAAACAATACTGGTAACATAGCTATGTGGTCCACATGCGCATGAGTAATGACAATAGCATCTAAATTATCAAGAGGCATTAATTCGGGTGCAGAAAAGAAGGGTTGAACCTCATTTTTATTTGTCGTAGGTTTAGCACCACAATCAACTAAAACTTTAGATTCGTTAGTTGTGATTAGATGCATCGCCCTTCCGACTTCTCTATATGANCCCAGAGCCGTAATTCGTACCCAAGGTTCGCCNGGACGNTTNGTTCTGTAAATTCTAGTACCGAATTTTCTTAGTAAAGATTTTCTCTCATCTGACATTTCTTTACGATATCGTCTGATATCGTGCTGTGTTCTACTCTCTATTGATGGAGCTCTAACTACTTTGACTAACCAGCCTATTTTATCCCTTAGTGATTGAATATTAGCTCCTTTTGGACCCACTGCTTCAGAAGGATTATCACACTCTAAAATTACCTCACTAAGAGCTGGATCAAGCCAAACCTTCCTAACTTCTGCCTCAGAAGGAATAATCTCATTGACNGCATCGTGTACTTCTTTCTCATTAGATAGTATATCAGGATGAGGACGTATCACTATACGTCTTTTCACTTGTTTGGCTATTTTCACTGTGAGATTGTCCGTTGAAGTTACGAANCTTTCTGGTTGTTTTGTAATAATGGAAATCGAGCCTGCTTCCAAATCGATTTCATAGTCTATATCTTTAGGGATAATCCCTGTAATTTTCTTTTTTAATTCAGCATAAGACAGTCTCAAAATAACACCTCTTGGCTAACCACGTCACTATCATCACCCCGAAGATCGGAGAAGCGCGTTATGCGACGTGAGTATTAAAGTGAAGAAAGAAGTTCATCGACCTGTTCCACAGAGAGTTGTTGAAAACCATTCTCTGCTGTAATAACAGCCAAATCCATTCCATTCCCACTAGCAGCATCTCTTTGAGCAGATGCAAGTAGTGCTTTAGCNGCTACCTTCANTGCAGATTTTTCATCCATACCTTCTCTAAATTGATCTTCAAGAACCCCATACATGTAAGGAGAACCTGAACCTGTAGCACAATAAACATCCGGAATTGAGCCACCAGCAGAATCGATACTGTAAACACTAGAACCTGAAGAATCTACTCCAACGATAAGAAGTTGAACATAATGAGGTCTACCAACTAAGATATTNGCTGTNAATGTGGCAGCCCCTTTTACAGTCATTGCATTTCCTTCTTTAAGTTCATANAACTTCANTTCAGCAGCCAGTGTNCTGGAAAGTGATTGAGCATGTCCTACTAGTCCNGCNGTNGTCAAAGCGATACTATTGGAGATTTGGAATAATTTCTTAACACTCTTATTGGCAATNAAATGGCCCATTGTAGCTCTATGATCTGCNCCTACTACAACTCCGCCATCAAAGGTAATTCCAATTGTGCTTGTACCAGTTTTTACTGCATCAGTTGTCGCGTGCATTCTATCACCGCCGTAAGGGGAAGTCCCCTCAGCGCTACCTACTAATGTGAACTCCCTTATCAATGCGACGGAAAAGAATCATGAAAAATATTCGAAAGAGAAGAATATTAATCATTCGATAATATTTCAATGGTATAAATCAAGTATTATCACTGCAGCGGAAGAATGTGGTAAAACAAGACTCGGAGGAGCCTAAGTGGATAGAGATGCCTAGTTTACCTAATAATGCTGGTGGATTAATAGATGCTGAACAAGACTATCATGATCTTGGTGAAAGATACCCTCAAGCACCGGTTCCTGTATATTCTGAGGGAACAATTGTTCATCGTGCGAGTTTAGAAGATATTACTGGCATCCCTACAATAATGAATTGGGTTGCCGATGGAGACATTGTAATCGTTGAAATGAGTTCAATAATCTCCCGTGAAGTTGAGCTACAGACCGCAGTCACAAAATTACAAAAATTCATTGAAGATGATATCAAAGGTTCTGTCTTAAGCTTGGGACATAATCGTCTATTACTTCTTCCTTCAGATTATGGTTCGAGTAACATGGAATCAAGTTCAAATTGAGGTGTTATTTTGGAAAGTAAAGTAGAACAGCCCTGTCCTATATGTTTCTCTGATGAGGGGCTAACTATGATAGCACATACATCTGAAATTCCATATTTTGGTGAACATACACAATTAACCATTTTATGCCCATCTTGTGGCTGGAAACATACTGATTTCATCCCTGCTGAAGGAAAGAAGCCCGGTGCATTTAGTTTAGAGATCGAAGGCATAGAAATGTTGTCTGTAAGAATAATTAGGTCTTCATCATGCACCATAAAAATTGAAGAGTTAGGGTTGGAAGTGGAGCCGGGTGGCGCTACTACAGGTTATGTTTCTAATATCGAGGGTGTATTAAATAGATTTCAAGGAGCAGTTGAAATGATGTATAGACAGGCAAAAACCTCCAATGAGAAAGAAACTATTGGGAAATGTGAGGCATTATTAGAGAAAATCAATTTAGTAAAAAATGGAAATCTGATGGTTGAAATCACACTTCTTGATCCAATGGGACATAGTCAAATTTTACATGAGAATGCGGTATCTAGGGAATTAACAGAAAGAGAATTAGAGGAACTAGAAGTTGGACCCAGTATTCCAATATTTAGCCCTGAAGATGTCAAATAATTACTTGGAGTCGTTAGATAAAAAATCTTCAATTCTATCAGACCATTGATTCCTTTTCTCGGATAATTCCGTTAACCATTCTGCTGCTTTATCTATACAAATTTGTTTTATTTCTCCTGCCAATAACCTTCCCGATTCGTAATCCCTACCTATGGATTCAAGTTCTCTATCATTTTCTTCAAAGAAATATTGTAAGTATTGATAAGCTACATCTTTTGATAGATCTCCTCCCAATCTGCGATGCTCTTCTATAGTCGCCTGACCGCCACTGAATGCTCGTTTAACTTTCTTTGACATTTCTTCTATAGAATCATGCATAAAGATGGTGGTTTCAGGCTTAGAAGATGACATTTTATCTCCAGTCATACCTACCACAAAGCGATGATATGTCGAGCATGGAGGCATTAATCCCATCCCACCTAAACTTCTTTCCAATGATAGTAATGATAACTGAATTCTAGCTTTATCTTCCAGAGTAGCACCAGGAATTTCTATCGTTCCATGTTTAGGATTAGACAAAATATCTGCAAAACCTAGTTTTAATAATGAAGATTTTAACTTATCGAATAATTGATTTCTAACATCACGATTAACCCCTCCGTTATCAGATATTCCAAATATTTTCTTATTCTCTTCTTGCACAGATAAGGCAACTGTAAGGCCTCCACTCTTTCGGGTCTTAACATTGAACCAGTTGGTTTTACCGACTAATCCCCTAGTTAGGCGAATATGGGGGTCTTGGTCAACCCCAACTGGGACTACAATTGGCCTCAATCCTCCATATTCTTCTAACTGAGGATGTACAATATCTCCAGCTTGTACTAATGGAGCTTGAACATGGGCTAGATTTGTTTCACCAGAAAAACCGTATATACTCTCAAATTCTGAAATATTTGTTTTTTGTCCTAATGTAAAGCCTAGTCTCTGGACAACAGGCCTCATACTCTGAAAGTAGACATTGGTTTTATCGGGATCAAGACCCATTGCGGCATAATTATTTACATATTCAGAAAGAGCTATTTTCCTACCTTCTTTCAACGATACATTTCTAGTTGCAAGAGCTTCTAAATCAGCTACTGTAACTGTTACATCTCCGCCTTGATCTTGAAACCATTTGACCTGATTAATCACCATACTATGGCCAAGGTGCATTTTACCACTAGGCATTAATCCCGTTAAAACTCCGAACTTTTCCCCTCGATTAACTCGTTCAAGAACAGTGTCTAGGTCACGGTGAGCAAAGATAATTCCTCTTCGATGTAAAAGATTAGGGTTAGGAATTCTGGAAATTTCTATATCACTGAGACCAAAATTATTCCTTATTCTCTCATAGTCAGTGGACTGTTGAGATGACCAAGGGTCTATCCGAGAGTCACTTACCATAGACGGTCGTACGTAAACTCCTCAATCAAGGCTACGCATAAAACATTAGAAATAAGCTCATCTTCCACACTAATCGTGATTTGCAGGAGTTAGATGAAATGACAATAATACATTGCTTAGGTTCAGGTTTAGTAGGTTCTTTTGTCATTAAAAAATTATCAGAAGAAAATATTGAAATCAATGTCGTTGATATAGAAGAAAATAAAGAATTTGAAAACTTAGATTCTGTTAATGTACATTTAATGGACGCATTAGAATATTGCAAAAATACATCTAGTGAAAATGAAATATTTGTTAACATGTTACCTGGGAGTCTTGGATTTAAGGCTACGGAAATACTAATCTCAAGAGGGAAATGTGTAGTTGATTTGAGTTTTAGTGAAGTCACTCCGGATTCGTATAACGAAAAGGCCATACAATCTGGTGCTAAGGTACTTTGGGATGTAGGAATAGCACCCGGATTTTCTAATATGCTAGTTGCATATGCCTCAAGATTTGGAGAAGGGATATCTAACGTAGAAATCAGAGTAGGAGGTAATCCTACAGAGAAGGACGAGAAATGGTCCTATATGGCTCCATTTTCACCTAAGGATGTTATTGCGGAATATACTAGACCAGCAAGGATAATTGAATCAGGTAAGTTGGTTACTAAACCAGCATTAACAGATATTCACAAAATTATTGTCAGTCAAATAGGTTTCATGGAGGCATTTCTAACCGATGGGCTTAGAAGTCTTCTAGAAACAATTTCTGCAGATGAAATGGCTGAATATACCGTGAGATGGCCCGGGCACATTCAGAGATTCATAGATGAAAGAGAGGCAAATACCTTAGATTACAAACAACTGTTAAATGATTGGAAATTTGATCAAAGTCGTAATGAATTCACTTGGATGGAGGTCAAAGTTGATTGTAACAATGGAGAGAAATTGATTTGGACTATTTTCGATAAAGGTAGAGATGGTAATTCATCCATGGCTAGAACTACTGGACTTGTAACTGCATCTTGTGTCAAACAATGGATTAATGACCCTAATTTCATACAAATCGGTGTACATCCTCCAGAAAGTCTACCAAATTATGCAATTGCAAATGTCGCACAGACGCTTAAAGACGAAGGAGTAGATATTGACGGCCC
This sequence comes from Methanobacteriota archaeon, assembly GCA_002686525.1. Taxonomy (GTDB): domain Archaea; phylum Thermoplasmatota; class Poseidoniia; order Poseidoniales; family Thalassarchaeaceae; genus MGIIb-O2. The sequence continues at coordinate 20,179 of NZDA01000042.1, forward strand.
CGCAATAATATTATAATTCTCTAATCGATTTATCTTGGGCGACTAAATACCTGATCGTTAAAGGAGTTGCAATTAATACAGCAATTGCAATAACCGGTAAACGCCAATCCATTTCCAAAGCTGCAGGTCTCTCTATAAGCCAAGTAAATTTAAGTGGAGAGGNATAAAAATCNGAGGCCCATTCATGAAGATTCTTTACATGATGNCCNACNACGGTTACACTATGATGNAGTTGATTAAATGTTTTCAGNGGANTATGAGTGAATGAGAGATTNTCCTCAAAATCGATTATGACTTGATTCCCNGGNNAAATCGAGAGAATTATNCCTTCATCAACCACTCTCCAACCCTCTNGTAAAGACTTAGAATTATTTTCTAACTCTGGNAATTGTTCNCCATTNTCGTATCTAACATCCAAAACNGAAGTTTNCGAATTAATNATTATACTTCCGGGAACTTTCCAANGAGAGTTNGCNGAATCACTTAATCCCANAGTAATGGTAGAATNAGTTGANTTAACAGAAATTCTTGAACTTGATAAATTATGATTATACCATTCGCCCCAAGTTGTATACCATACATCTTGNTTTTCCAACAACTCAATTGCNGGCTTATCTTCNCTAACTTTGAGATCGAATATTCTTGCTTCCCAGTAAATTGAGATAAGACTNTCTCTTTCAGCAGATTCTAATAAACTAATATTGGCCATATTTTTTTCTAAACTACCACCATTTCTTTGAATAATGAAAAAATCATCNGNATTAGTTTTCAAATTATCGCCAAGAATCAAAAATCCGGAACTTAATAATGAAGAAATTGTATCGTTNGNAATATAATCAGGGACACCAAAAGAAATAGGCTCTGCCCCCCACCTTGATGAATTAGTATGTCCCAATAGGTAATCTTTACAAGATTTGATTACAGAATTATCATCATTTATGTCAACTCCCTCATAACCATGACAGGCGAATTCATCGCCATGCTCGAGTCTCTCAGGACCTATAAGATTCCACAACCAGTTATCATCATCCCAATCAGCAACTACTGTTGGAGTTAGTAGCGGAGTTACGAAAATTAGGAGCAGGAAAACACCTGTGGGGCGCACTCTCATGGCATTCCGTGTTAGAAATATAAGATTAAACCTTGTAATGTATGTAGAAAGCAATAAGTTCAATCTACATTCCCGTATGACATGGATGTTATCTGATAAAAGCCTAGAAATGATTTCTNGTGAGGTAGGTTTGGAAGCAGGGAAATCGAATTTTAAAACTCCTTGGATGTATAAATTTTTACTATTTATATTACCAGTACCATTTAGAGCAATTACTAATGTCCATTACAAAAGATTAGACAGAATACCTCTTGAATCGCCAGTCATATTTGTCGCTAATCATACATCACATGTAGACCCTTTTTTGAAAATTATTGCTGCGAAAAGACCGATTCTATACCTAGCCAAAAAGGAACACTTTGAGTCACACGCTACGAAGGCGCTCATGGAAAGTACAGGGCAAATTAGTACAGCAAGGGAAACTGGCTCTACAGACGCATTAGAAAGAGCAGTAGATGTTTTACAATCCGGATGTTCAATGGGAATTTTCCCTGAAGGAACTAGGTCAAGAAAAACACATGCGCCATTTTTACAAGAAGGGAAAACTGGAGCTGCTAGATTAGCAGCAAGGTTTCCAAAAATTCCAATCGTTCCTATTTCTATTAATGGAGCACGTGATTTCATGAAACCCGGTAGCTTGATCATTAAACCTTGGAAAAGAATTGACGTGTACATAGGCGAACCAATTACATTTTCAGAATGGATTTCAGATACTTCGGGTGGTAATTATAATGATTCAGACATTGAAAAAATTCTATCAAAAAATGAGAATGAAAGAAGGGAAGAGATGAAGAAAATATTTAGGAAATTTACGAATCAAATTATCGAAACATTACGACTTAATGGAGCTCCTTGAGTGAATAATAGAGAGTATCATTCAAAGACTGCCACACTAACCGCCATTATCAACATGGAGCAGTATCTAGATTTNCTTAGACGAATCCTCGACGAAGGAGGAAGNAAAGAGGACAGGACGGGGACAGGGACTAAGTCGGTTTTTGGTCATCAAATGCGATTTGACTTGTCAGATGGATTTCCTGCAGTGACAACAAAGAAAATCCACTGGCCGAGTGTTATNCATGAATTGTTATGGATGATTTCTGGAGAAACTAATGTTCGTTACTTACAAGAAAATAAAGTTAGAATTTGGAATGAATGGGCAGATGAAAATGGTGATCTTGGACCAGTTTATGGGAAACAATGGAGGAAATGGGTTTCTAATGAAGGAGAAGTAATTGACCAAATCAATGGTGCTATTAATTTGATTAAAAACAATCCTGAATCAAGGAGAATTATTGTTTCAGCCTGGAATGTAGGAGAATTAGAAAAAATGGCTTTAATGCCGTGTCACGCATTTTTCCAGTTCTACGTCCNNGATGGNAAATTATCATGCCANTTNTATCAAAGAAGTGCAGANGCATTTTTAGGCGTTCCATTTAATATTTCATCATACAGTTTACTAACATGTATGATNGCACAAATTTGTGNTTTNGAACCNGGAGAATTTATCTGGACCGGAGGCGACTGTCATTTATACAGCAATCATTTAGANCAAGCAAAACTTCAAGTTTCTAGAAAACCAATGAAATTACCAAAATTAATATTGAATTCTAATATCAAGAATATTGATGACTTCAAAGCGGAAGACATTCAAATTTTAGGATATGAGCATCANCCCCATATTTCTGCACCAATTTCAGTTTAGGCGATTTAGATGAAAATAATGATGATTGTAGCAATGGATGAAGAAGAAATAATTGGAGATAATGANAAACTCCCATGGAAATTATCTAGTGATTTAAAGAGGTTNAAACAATTGACGATTGCAGATGGTTTCAATGCTGTTGTAATGGGTAGNAAAACGTGGGAATCATTGCCTGAGAAATTCAGNCCACTTCCAGAACGACTGAATATCGTGATGTCAAAAGATACTAGTTGGTTCGACCAAGGGGCAGAAGTGGCTTTGTATCCAGGACGAGCTATAGAAATTGCCTATGCCAATGGCTGTGATGAATGTTGGATTATCGGAGGTTCTCAAATTTATGAGTTATTTCTGGAACATGTTGAAGAAATTCATTTGACNAGGGTGCACACAAAAAATAGTGGAAATATTAAATTCCCAACTGTAGACTGGTCAAACTGGCAAAAAGAAATTATTGAAGAAGTATCAATTGACGAAAATAATGANTATNATAGCACATATTCAATATGGAGAAGNGAATAAAGAACTAATAANAGTCTTTACATAACTTTGAAGTATACATTCAGTAACGATTTATCATGAGAACTGACCATTTACCGTTCCCGATGCCGGAAAGGAAACATTCTCTAAACCAGAATTGGAAAGGTCTTACTTTTATGCATTGGGAAGTNGATCCGAATATACTCAGGAAACATATTCCTAATGATTTAGAAATAGAACTTTTTCAAGGCAAAGCATATATCGGTACAATNCCATTTAAGATGGAAAATGTAAGGCCTAGGNTCCTTCCATCAGTCTCNTTTATATCTAATTTNCCCGAATTTAANATTAGGACTTATGTCAANAAAAATGGCAAAAGTGGNGTTTTTTTCCTAACTCTCGATGCTCAAAGTCATGTAACTTGTNTTTATGCCCCATTCGCATACAGTCTACCTTACAGATACGCGAAATGCGATTTTGAAAAAAATGATGAAGGNGGATATAATTGGTATTCTAAAAGGAAAAAAAATGGCGTNTCATTGAAAGGTAAATCCANTTCAAAGGGACCTATTCTNCAAGCNGAAAAAAATAGTCTTGAAGAATTTCTATTCGAACGTTATTGCTTATATGTTCATCATAAAGGTAAAACATGTAGAGCATATACTTACCACGAACCATGGAAGTATAGAATTGGTGAAGCTGAAATTATAGAAAATACACTTACTGANTCTTATGATTTACANATTAANNANATTTTCAATCCNGATCTTGTTCATGTTAGTGAAGGGGTAGAAGTTTTAACTTGGAATATTGAATCTACGGAGGAAGAATCATGAATTCTGCTTCATTAATTCTTGATGGGGATTGCGGCCTCTGTAATAGATTGGCAATATTCTTGAGTCCTAGATTAAATGAAGATAGTAAACTATTGTTCTTAACAAATGAAAGTGATGAAGGGATAGCAATGATNAGTAAATTATCTCAAAAAAAACAAGATGCCGATACTGTTTATTTAATTAAAAATAATAAAAGTNACATTAGATCAGCAGCAGCAATCAGGTGTCTTCTATTTATGAAATGGTATTACAAGATTCTTTATCCGTTTTGTTGGATAGTACCTCTTCCAATAAGAGATTTAGTATACATCATTATCTCTAAAAATAGACATAAAATTTTTGCAAAGCCCGAGGTCTGTATGATTCCATCATTAAATAATCATGATTACTAATCATATTTCCAAGTAATATGCTCCGAATCGGGAAAATCATAACTATATGATTCGGGCCAATTAAGTTGTTTCGCAAGATAAATTATTGCTATTGTTTTAGATAAATTTTCTGAGGTATTAATATCTAGAAAACCATCACAACCATAAGCAAGACAGCCTATTGGTGCGAATGCATAATGCCCGGAATTATTGAATATCGCATAATTAAGTAGACTATCTTCTAATTTTAAAACCGTATTATTTACTTCATAGATTGTTGTAGTATCATCCAAATCGCCAGTAAGAACTAACGTAGGTAAAGAAACATTAGATATCCCGCTATTCAGTACACTTGCGTTCCAAGGAGAAAGCAATAAAGCGGATTTAGCCCTAGAATCTGGATTTGAAAATTCACTGATTCCAGTATCGTTAAATATATTCAAAATTGCACAATTTACATCTGCAAAATCTGAGTTATTGTCATTACAACCTGATTCTAAGTCAGAAGACAAAATTTTTGCACCAGAAATCATCATTGAAGTATATCCTCCTGTGGATTGACCAATCATAGAGTATCCATCTTCAGGAACTATACAATTTAAAAAGTCACCATCGATATTAT
>NZDA01000043.1 GCA_002686525.1 Methanobacteriota archaeon
TGAGAGAGGTGGCTGAGAACTTTTCTGTAGAAGAAATTAAAAGTCTTGAAACGAAGGACTTATTAAAAGATATGTGGGATTCATTAGAAGCGGCAGGAGGTATAGGCCTTGCCGCTCCTCAGATTGGAATATCTAAACAACTCGCAGTTATTAAGTTATCTGAAGAATCAGAGAGATATCCTGATATGGAGGATAGTGAAGCATTCATTATATTTAATCCAAAAATAACAGTTATGGATGACACCGAACAGGGATTTTGGGAAGGGTGTCTTAGTGTTCCAGGATTAAGAGGATTTGTTGAGAGGCCAAGAAGTATTAGAGTAGATTTCCTAGATGAAAATGCTGAACCTAAGTCTATAGAAATAGAGGATTTCTTAGCGACCGTCTTTCAGCATGAGTTAGATCATTTAATTGGAAAGCTTTATATAGACAGAATGAAAGATATAAGTACTCTAATGTTTGAGGACGAAATGATTTTTGAAGAAGTAGAAGAGGAGTTATTGGATTAGTGGGAGGAAAGCCATGACAAATGAAGAGAGAATAAAAGCAGCTTGGGAAGGAAGAATTTCTGGATGTTTACTGGGTAAGCCTGTAGAGATGATCTCCATGAGAGAGGGTCCCAAAGGTCTTGCTAATTTTTTAGAAAAATCAGGATCTTTACCTTTAAGAGATTACGTGAATTATATGGATCATGAACTTTTAAGAGGGGCTAACAAAAGATGTTGTGCCGGCATGATGGATAAGGCTGAAGTTGATGATGATATAACCTATCTTGTCTTGGCATTGATGATGATGGAGCAACACGGTGTAGATTTAACAACAGATGATGTGGCACGATCCTGGATAAATTTGCTCCCTGTTGGTGCCACTTTCACTGCTGAGAGAGATTCTTATCTTAAACTTATTGAAAAATCTAATATGGCTTATCAATTTGGTGGTCCAAGAGACTTCTCCTTTGAAGAAATTAACGATGGAGAATATAACGATTGGATTGGAGCTCAAATCAGGATAGACATGTATGGCTGGGTTTTACCTGGAAAACCAAAACTAGCTGCTGAGTTGGCAAGACGAGATGCCAGTTTGTCTCATAGAGACTGTGCTGTTGAAGCTTCTGCTTACATAGCAGCTCTTTGTGCTCTAGTCCCTGTTTCAAATTCAAGAGAAGAGGCTGTTATGTCTGCTTTAGAGATAATCGACCCTTCTTCAGATGCTTATAAGGCAGTAGAAGTAGGGATTCAAAATAAGAATAAACCTGCTTCAAATCTCCATGACCATTATGGAGATATGTCACCAGTCCATAGTCTCAATAATTTATCAGTTGTTGTTTGGGCTTTCTTATCTTTTCAAGACAGCTTTGATGAGGCTATTGGAGAGACCATATGTTGTGGATGGGATACTGATTGCACAGGAGCAACTGTCGGTGGTTTATTGGGATTAGATAAAGGAACTATACCCACTGCTTGGACTGAACCTTGGCAAGGTAGAGTTTTCACGGCAATAGCAGGAGTTGGCGAGCTTGATTTAGACCAACTTGTGAAACGAACTTGTACTTTAGTTGAAAAGTTTTCCTCTTCGCCTGAACTAACTTAGATCTTATGTCCATTTCAATTACCGTATTCGGTAGTATCAATATGGATTTAGTCGTTTACAGTGATGTTAAACCAAACGACGGCGAGACTGTTTTTGGCAATAGCTTCGAAACTTTTTTAGGAGGAAAGGGTGCCAATCAGGCTGTGGCCGCCTCTAAACTTGGATCAGAAGTATATTTTGTGGGTAAGGTTGGTAATGACCTATTTGGTCAAAGGTTAAGAGAGAAATTAATTGCTCAGAATGTATGTACTGATTTGCTTGGTGAGTTTGAAGGAGAGTCTGGAGTCGCCTTAATAAATGTAATTGAGAGTACTTCTGAGAATCAAATAATAGTAATTCCTGGTGCTAATTCTCAGACTAGTTCTAATCAAATTGATGATAAGACCCTCTCTTCAACGGAGATTTTAATTTCACAGTTAGAAGTTTTGCCTGAAGAGATAGAAAAATTATTCGTGCGAGCTAGTAATAAGAACTGTTATAGAATTTTAAATGCAGCTCCTGCAATGGGATTCAGTAAAACTCTATTCAATGAAACAGATTTATTAGTTGTTAATGAAATAGAGTTAGAGATCTTGGCTAAGGAAAAACTAGAGGATACTAAAATTGATTCAATCAGAAAATCAGTAGATCTTCTTCCTCTAGCAAAACATCAATCTATCGTTGTTACCTTAGGAGCAGAGGGTGTCTACGTCAGAACTCAAACTAAGGATGAATATATCCAAGGTCATAAAGTAAATTCTATAGATACTACTGGTTCAGGTGATTGTTTTATTGGTGCTATGGCGAGTTACCTTAAAGACAACAGAAACCTATTTGATGCATCAGTTTTTGCAAATAAAGCAGCATCAATTTCTGTAACCAGAAAGGGAGCTTCATCCTCAATGCCAACTAAAGACGAGGTTGTAAACTTAAGTTAAATTACTTAATGTATAAATAAATGGGGAGAAAATGGAAAATAATTTAAATATAGAAATCGAATACAAAACAGTACCAAGATTTGAATCTGGTTCTGACGAGAGTATTCAGTACCTTGAAGAGCAGGGATATGTTGTTATAAAAAATGCCCTATCTACTGCAGAAGCATCTAAAACACTCGAGCTATTATGGGATTACCTAGAAGGTTTAGGTACAGGTATAGACAGGAAGGATGTTTCAACGTGGGGTGATGATAGATGGCCAACCTGTGCTCATGGCGGAATAATGCCGAGTTATGGGATAGGGCATTCAGAAGCTCAATGGTTCTTGAGAGGAATTCCTAAAGTTAAGAAAGCTTTTGCAAAGATTTGGAATACTGATGAGTTGTTAACTAGCTTTGACGGAGTCTCTTTATGGAGACCTTGGAATATAAACCCAGACTGGAAAACAGAAAGTGGACAGTCCTGGTTCCATATTGATCAGCACCCAATTTCAAAGCCTGGTAAGCAATGCATCCAAGGATTGGTGAATCTACTACCCACTTCAAAAGAAATTGGGGGAAATGTCATAATTCCTGAATCTCACAATTTCTTCAAAGACATACCTAATGAATATGAAGAAAGATTGGGAAAATTACCTCTTGATATTGACCACTTTAGATTTCCTAATGACGATCCAAAACTTTCTTCTAAACCGGCCATCATGTGCCACATGGAACCTGGTGACATGTTGTTATGGGATTCAAGAACTATTCATTGTAGTAATTCTGGTACAGAGCTATCAAACAATACAAGTTCTTTGATCCGAGCAGCATCGCTGATTTGCATGATGCCTAAATCTTTATCAGACGAAAGTGTCCTAGAGAAAAGAAGAGAAGCGGTTGAGAAATTAATCTCTACAACAAATTGGACCAATAGTTTTAGAAATGCCGATGAATTTCCATTAATTCTAGAGGCACAGGATAGGACAAAGTATAAATGGCCAAAAAAACCTATTCTTAATGAATATCAAAAGTCTTTGATAGATTAATGGAAACACTGCAAGAACATATTGCTTCTGGTATGGGCATTGCCTTCCACGCTAAAAAACTTCCTAATAATAAAGCTATTATCAGCGAACATGGTGAAAGAACCTTTTTAGAGCTCAACGCCAACTGCAATAGATTTGCGAATTTCCTTTTAGAGAAAGGTTTACAGCCCGGAGATGCTATAGCAATAGTTTGTAAAAATAGACCTGAGTTTTTAGAAGCTTTATTTGGCCCTCTAAGGATCGGTCTTAGAATAACCCCCATAAACTGGCACCTTACTCCAGAAGAGATTTGTTACATAGTAGAAAATTGCGAAGCTAAGGTTGTAGTTTGCGATGCAGAATTTTCTAATTTTTTCTCAGCAATCAATGATGCAATGCCTGATGTGCTTCTCATGAGCGTCGATGGTGAAAACTCACTTGGAAATCCTTTTCTTGAGACAATTTCAAAATTTGATGATTCTGATATAACTAAACCAGTAGCAGGAAGATCCATGTTGTACACTTCAGGAACAACTGGAAGACCAAAAGGAGTTTTCAGAAAAGAAAATCCTCCTCCTTCGAAGACTGAGCAGCTTACACTTGATACTGCAGCCTTTGACCCCGATTCTGATTTTAGTATTTGTCCAGGTCCTGCATACCATGCAGCACCACTAGGTTTGAATATAAACATTTCTTTAATGGCAGGAGTAGGCGTCTATCTGATGGATAAATGGGATGCAGAAAAAATGCTTTCTCTAATCGATCAATATAAATGCACTCATACCCATATGGTTGCCACTATGTTCCATAGAATTTTAAGACTACCTGAAGAAACAAAATCTCGTTATGACTTATCTTCTATGCGTTGGATTCTTCATGGAGCCGCACCTTGTCCTGTAGAAGTTAAACAAGGAATGATGGATTGGATGGGGCCAATACTTTATGAATATTATGCTGCGACGGAGGGAGGGGGTTGTTTTATTCAGCCGAAAGAATGGCTTGATAAGCCAGGTAGCGTCGGAAGAGCTAATGAAGGAACAGAAGTAAAAATATTGGATGATAATTTTAAAGAAGTTGAAATAGGTGAAGAAGGAACCATCTACTTTAGCGCACCATCTAAGGGAAGATTTGAATATTACAAAGCAGAAGAAAAAACCTCAGGTGCTTATTGGGGAGATTATTTCACCATGGGAGATATAGGTTATTGTGATAAAGATGGTTATCACTTTTTAACTGGTAGGAGCGCGGATACCATCATTTCTGGAGGTACAAATATTTATCCTCAAGAAATTGATAATGTTTTATTGATGCATGAAAAAGTTGCTGAGGTTTGCTGTGTTGGCGTTCCAAATAAAGAGTGGGGAGAAGAAATCAAGGCAGTTATTAATTTAGAGGNAGGAGCAGACCAAGANGAGGTNNTAAAGGAATTAGTTGCAATGTCAGAAGAAAGATTATCAGGTTTCAAGAAACCCAAGTCTTATGAATTTTGGAAGGAGGAATTGCCTCGCTTACCAACCGGAAAAATTCAGAGAAATTTGGTAAAAAAAAGATTCTGGTGATTTATAAATTTACNAGGNAATCAATTACTCTTTCTTTAAACAATTTATTAAAACCTTCAACATNAATATCAAGTGCAACTTCAGAGTTTGGTTGCGGTTTAAAGATCTGACCCATTATAGATTCATTAAATTCACATACCGTCTCCCCATCGGTGAATTCGCCTTTTGTTTCAACAGATACAAATGCATCTTTATATTCAGCTAACTCAGGNTGGAAACATAANGCCATTGCTAGAGAATCATATAAATGNAACCCTTGATCAATTATCGCNTGATTAGGATTAATTTTTAACCAAGGGTCAACAGCTTCCTGAACAAAATGACAGAAAGGATGGTCATTCGTTCCAATTCGATTTAGATCTTCTCTTCCGAATCTTGTCTTGTGACAGACATCTAAAGGAACCATTCTTATGGGAATTCCGGAGCCAAAAACTTTAGCTGCAGATTCAGGATCAGCCCATACATTAAATTCAGCAGCAGGCGTAACATTGCCTTGAATAGTTGCAGCGCCTGCCATCATTGTTATCTTCGTTACATGATTAGATAAGTCCGGGTTTATATCTAACGCTTGTGCAATATTAGTTAAAGGTCCAATTGTTACTATTTCAATCTCTTTTGAATTCTCTTGGGAGGTTTCAACAATAAATTTAGGAGCGCCTTTAGAATCTTCATCAATATCCAACAAAGGATTAATTTGTTCCATCTCTTTACGTTCGCCTAACCACTTCCTCTTCTCATCCCTGTCTTTATCATATGTTCCAGGTCTACCAGTATGCACAGGAATATCTTTATTTAACTCTGTAACTAAATATTTAGCATTGCTATAACCTCTCTCNACGGGAACATTNCCTTGTACAGTTGTTATGCCTAAGATTTCAACCTCAGGAGAATTCATTGCNAACATGATTGCAAAACAATCCTCNGGATCTCCCCCTTTGGTACCCATTGCTGGATCTGTATCTATAATTATTTTTTTTGCCATCTCAAGCTCTCCTTATAGACAGTCCTCCATCGACCGGAAGATAGACACCATTGATATATGATGAGGAGGGAAGGCATAGATTCAAAGTGGCGTGAGCAACCTCTTCAGGTTCACCATATCTTTTTAATCCAACTCTTCTTCTCGCATAAGTAGCTTTATCCTTGTCATCTATGGCTGAAGTCATATTTGTATTTATCGGACCTGGACAGATACAATTTACAGTTATACCTTTTGGGCCTAGTTCGAGTGCTAGAGACCTTGTTAAACCTATTACCCCGTGCTTTGCAGCTGTATAGGGACTATGAAATGGAGAGGCTCCAAACCCCTCGGTAGAAGATATATTTACAATCCTGCCGTTATCGGATTTCAAAAGATGTGGGAGAGCAGCTCTAATTAACCTAATTTGACCTGTTAGTACNACATTTAAGGTATCGTCCCAATAATTCTCATAGTTTTCATCATCCACAGCTGTCACGGATGATATTCCTGCATTATTGATGATGAAGTCTANACCNCCATAAATNCTNAAAGTNTCTTCTATACAACTATCTATTGCTGATTTATCTGTAACATCCAAAAGCANTGGAGTGCATTCTCCCTTNTCAGAATTGATTTCTTCAGATACTCTTTTTACCCCTTCAAGATTTATATCNGTAGCTAAAACTTTTACTNCCTCTGCAGCNAANACTTTAGCNGTNGCNTCACCCATGCCACTTCCTGCACCGGTTATTATNGCAACTCTCCCTTTTACAGATCTTGAGAGCTTCTTAAAAAATTTCATATTTAAAATANTTGAGTTATTGAACCACTTATAAGATTATATGATCAAAGATAAATTAAAAGGAAAAACTATGACGGATCAACTAGCAACTTTGACAACGGATGAAGATGTATCAATTATCACCTTGGACGATGGTAAGGCTAATGTTTTCTCGGCCCAAATGAGTGAAACTATAAATTCTTTATTAGACCAAGTACCAGAAGATAAAGGTTCTTTACTGATAACAGGGAAACCAGGACTTTTTTCTGCAGGTTTTGATTTGAAGACTATTTCTGGTGGAGATCCTAAAGCCGCCGTCGAAATGACTACAGCTGGTTTCAGGCTACTATCTAGGATTTATTCTTTTCCAAGACCTGTTATAGCGGCCTCGAGTGGCCATGCTATAGCTTTGGGAGCGTTCTTACTTTGTTGCGCCGATTACAGAATAGGAGCCAAAGGTAATTTCATAGTACAAGCCAATGAAACAAGAAATGGTATGTCTATTCCAACTCCTATCTTGGAAATATCAAAATCTAGAATTCTCAAGAATCATTGGTACAGGGC
>NZDA01000001.1 GCA_002686525.1 Methanobacteriota archaeon
AGCAATAAGATACCAATGCATCATTTGTCCATGATATTCTGGATGAGCAGCATATTCAGTAGTATATTCTCTCTCACCACAGTACATCAGTTCACTTTCGGGAATATCATGCTCATTTAGCATTGCTTGTAGTTGCATGTGCTGCAATTCTACTTGTGTTGGTACATTCATTATCATGCTGCAATATTGAAAGAAAATATAATACGATCTGTATCCGATTCTACTGCTTTACACTGATGTAAGATAGCTGAGGGGAAAAATACAATGTCTCCTTCAGAAACTGATGGGACAAATGCTAAATGATCGCCAGTCATGTAGTCAAGATGCTGTGAATAAAAAATTGTAGCTTCATGATCATCTGCGAACTGTGCATAAAATACTGCACTATACCCTAATGGTCCATGATTATGTGGTTCATGATAATTTTTAGTGGTATATCTCTGCGCCCACATTTCTTTAATGAAAATCTTTTTTGGATATTCACGACTAAATTCATCCAACACAGGTTGCAAGACCTCAACTACATCATGGTAGTATGAAGGACGTTTTTTCTTAGTGTATAGATCAGAATTTACGAAATAATCTGTAAATAAACCTTCATCTTCGCGAAATGGTAAGTCATCAACCAATGACAATATTCTATCTTTATGTTCACTCCAACTCTTCAAGTTGTACTTGTAAATAGGAGTCGGAAAAGCATCATAATGTTCCATCAATTCAAATCTAACCTAGCGTGTACATTATATGGTGCGTTAATGCCAGTATATCCCAATTGACCTTTAAAGTAAACATTAAAAAATAATCTCAGCACATCAATGTCAGAGGTATGTTTATATGCAACTGAATTATTATTTGGTTGCACAGTATATGGCACTTTTGATGGCCATAGAGACAACTTACCTTTTTCAAAGGTAGATGACGCAAATGGAATAGTAGTATATGGGAAATCTACACCAGGAAATACATCATTCCTCCCGTCAGCAAAAGAAATTTGTGTTCCTTCATCAGATACACACAATGAACCAGTTAGAACACTGTTAAAATGCATGTTAGGAGCTTGCCCAACTTTAGGACTATATGCTGATACCCATGATTGACTAACATAGAATTTAATATCATTTGTTGTTAGCAACACTTCAGTTGCATACGTATCCAGATGTTTTTGAATATATTCTGCGAGATTACTCATCTCTGACATCTGCAATACTTGTGTCTCTGATTGAAGAGCTTCATCTAAAGACACATTTGGTCTAAATGCTTTTACTCTTTTAAGACAATTAAGTTCAGTAGAAGAGAATTCATAAAACTCATCAGTCGTTTGGTAGAGAATCGGTCCTTGGATTCTCTCCGCAAGATATGACATAATATCCTCAGGTTTATTTGTTATTATATTATACTCACTCCTCTCTTGTCAATCTCATACTGGTGTAGGGAATACCGCCAGAGGGAGTAATGACTTGTGCTTCAATGAAATAATCTTGATCTTCTAAATCTGTTGTTTGTGGAAACCAGTCAACTGCTGTTTCTGTAGCAATTGCCTGACCTAAAAACTCATAGAATGTATACTTGCTACCAAATACCTCACCAATTTCATCTACAGGAATAACATCATCATAAAATGCTTTTACTTCTGCCTTTTTAGCATCAGATAACGTGAAGTAATGAGTATTGTTGATTAAAAGAATATACTTTTCATTAGTTTTTGCATAATGAGCGACCATATCATAGATCGTCATCGCATTCATTGATACTAACATCAGATCTCTCCGTTTTCAATTCTTGTGATCAGTGCATCTAAGTATTCTTCAGCACTCTCTTGTGTGCCATACTTATCAGTAAGAGTGTCTCTGATATCTTTTGTAATTTCAGTATCAGGTCCACGGTATTTTGCAACTTCTATTCTACCATATGGAGCATCATCAGTTGTCAATGATCTGAGTGCAATATATGTACTCATTCTCTGAGCAAATGATTTCAACGCATTAGATGATAGTTTCCAGAAATGATATTCACTAGACAAATAATCCTGATCACTNCCCTGNTGACCATATACTTCTANNTGAAGTNNAGATAGTTCATATTNNTTTCTTGCCAANTATTCAGTTGGAGNNATTGGAAAGATAACATCATAAGGACTNTGTGGATTCTGCANNTCCATNAAATCTCTAAGATAATGTCTNTANTGNACCCACAATGCTTTCTCTTCTTCNCTCAATGGNGCNTCAGNTAATTGTGTNTANTCACTATCTTGNAANANGAATAGACGAACCATCTTAACTTTAGACCAAGTTAATAGTTGTCCAACAGCAAACTTCTTCTGAACTGCTGTCTCGTAATCAGCTTCNGATTCCTCTTTATATTCAAGGAACTTTTCAGTAAGAGAAGAAACTANTTCATTGACAGATACTTCATCTACACCNTTAGGATCAAATTCATANGAAACCCACTTAGTTTCACCNGTTTTAAAGTTTTTGGTNTACTTATTCTTTTCNATTAAGTAAGAACCATCCTCTTTATAAACAAACAACTCNAATCTATCCTTTGGATTNTCCCAAAGAGGATAGAGGATAGGAACAAAATGATCTTCCCAAAAAGTATCATTAATTTGTTTTTGAACGCCCTTATAACTAATTGTTTTCTCGTAGGCGTTCAAAAACAACGCAGCATTACTTGTTGCCATTATACTAATCCTTTTATCATTGATATTTATCTTAGNATGCCTTGATCAAATACTTGGCACGATGGTATCTAGTAATTAGTGGAATGTCTTCAGTTGTTCTTGCCTCTGCAGTAACAGATACTGGAGTTGATCCAGTCAANGTAAACAAACCATCGGTAAATCTAATATTTGAAGCATTAGAACTAACAGTTCTACGAACTACATTAATACCACTGTCTGGTCCACAGTTTTCAGTTGCGTTTCCAGGTAGTGTAGCATCAGAAGAGGGAACNAAAACATTTNCCGTCACTTCACCAAATACAATACCAAANTGTGCTANTCCCCAGTTATCATTAGTCAATCCACCAGGGACATCATCATTATCACCAGCAGCTTCTGGTCTATNNTGNCTGATAACAAGATANACACCATTNNNACGNGCATCATTTTCTGGATCTAGATCCAAAACATAATTGTTATAACCAGCAGGACCAGTACCAGCAGTTGCAACTGCTTCTACAAGATTTTCTGTTGGTGTATCAATAGATGTTTTAAAATAGCACATTAAGTTTTCTTCTGGTGCATCACCACCATTAGATCCATTTCCTTTAATTACAGTGAAAATCAGTTGTTCTGCTGCAGCAAGATTTAGTGGACCTATTTGTAAGAATCTACTATCTGCACCAGAGAATTCAATAAATCTAGTCGCTTTACTATCAGATCTCTGTGTTGCTAATGGGAAATTAGCTCCAGTTGATGATTTAACTTTAACACCAGGACTTGATGAATGCCAAATATTATCTGTAATAAAAGTATCAGGGAAATCTGGATTGTCTGTTGGCATTCCAGGAACTTCATAATATCTTCCCTTAGGAGTAGTTAACTCTGCTTCGCCAACTTCGGTTGCAATAATTTCATATGCAATTACTTGAACAAATCCACCGTCACCAGCATTGCCACCACCAGATCCAGCACTACCACCACCACCAACGCTCAAAACAATCTGAGAAGAAATATCTTCATTAATATAATCATTTACAGCGTATCCAATAGTAACTCCACCACCTGATCCACCACCACCGCCTGCTGGGTTATCAACCGTTCCTGAATATGATACAACATATGTAACACTACCATTACCAGAATTACCACTGGATTCAAATACACCACTTAAAACAGTTCTTGCAGCACATCTACCAGCAAAACCACCAGAACCAGAACCAGTAGCAGCGTGACCAGCACCAGCAACGCCACCTAAACCGCCGCCGCCACCGCCTGAGGGACCGAATCCACCGCCGCCGCCGCCGCCACCGCCAGCGGTGCAACCAGAGATACCACCAGGACCACCGTTACCAGGACCGATAGAGTTTGCCTGATAAGTTCCTGCTTGTGGTCCAAGTCCAGGTCCACCAGTCCAACAAGCATCAGTGATGCTGCCACCATTGAAACCACCACCTGATCCACCGCCGCCGCCACCGCCGCCAGCTCCAAGCAACCAACCAGCAGAATTTCTTACACCAGATGCACCACCACCTGCTCCACCTGTTGCTCCATTTCCTCGGGCACCACGACCACCAGAACCACCATAAGCAGCACCAGTACCTACATTATTATTAGTTGCTTCAGCTTGTCTACTTGGTCCTATGTTGTTAAATCCATTNCCACCTTTTGTGCCAATGGTGTGGNNGAATGTTCCACCACCATTATATGTACCCTGAATTCTTCTACCAGGACTAGCACTACCACCAATAGATCCACCACCGCAACCAGAGTTTGCATTGCTGTTTCCTCTACCGCCACCACCGCCAGAGACAGAAATAGTAACGCTATCAACACTAGCATTAGCAGGAAGTCCTGAGTTGGAGTCAAAACTACCAGAACTATTGTATGTATTGCTTGTGGTTCCACTGATAACAGTTACACTATATCCACCAGCACCACCAGCACCATTAGCAGCAGCGCCACCAGATCCACCACCAGCAGCAGAAGTACCATTCTGTCCAGGAAGTTGATTGATATTAAATCTATCGTCATTCATAATGACAGCAGGAATACTTACAGATCCTCCATTTCCACCTGCGCCTGTTCCGCTTCCAGATCTTCCTCCAGATCCACCTGTAGCAGAAATTGTCTGTGAGACACCATCAACAAATAAAGAAAGGTTTGTGTTGCCACCAGTGCCACCATTTCCCGTTGAACCACCACCGCCTCCACCACCAGCGTACAAAGTGATTTCGTAAGAAGAAGTTCTTGCTAAAGCAGGAATAGTATGTGTTCCAGAAGTATATGATTGATCATATCTTACTTCACCGATACCAACATTAACACCAGGAATTACTTTTCCACCAATTACTGTTGCATCATCAACAACGTAAACTCTTGGTTCTGGAGTAAATGTTTGTGGTTCAAAATATCCTGCTGCTTCTCTAACTTTACCACCAGCAACAGATCCACTAAATGTACTTACAGCTCTAAATGTAGTTCCTGTAAGACCATCTGCAATAACTTCATAAGATCCTTCTACTGCAGGATTGCCAGTGTCAAATATAATTACAGCATCACCTACTGAGAATCCATGATCTTCTGAAGTCGTAGCATAAATGAATGATCCATCTCCATTAACAGATACAAGATCAATTGCTGGTGCTTCTGTAATTCTATATGCTATGCATCCTGCAGGAGAAGAGTCAACAGATTCACCAATTCCATCAGTATTTCCATATGTGGAAATTCTAGCATTTGATGGTCTAGATCCTAATAATCCATGAGCGTGACCTTTTGCTGTTCCATCACCAAGAGCACCACCAGGATTAAATTGTTCTACAGCTCCTTTAAATCTAACATAATTTGATGTATATGTATCTACACCACTGATAGGAGCATCAGTTTGTTCATCTGGTTGACTATGTAGAATCTGGTGATCGTGAGTTGGTGGTTTATTGAAAATATAGTCCTGAATAGGTCCAACAACATATTTCTTTTCACCGATTAGATACGGTTCAATCTGAGTGGTAACTTCATCATATCCTGTCGTAATAACATCACTAATTTCAAAAAATTCTGCTGGAGTATTAATNGTATCTGTAGAGATATACCATCTACCACCAACATCACCTATGTTCATGGTGATTCTATCTTCAACCAGTGGAGTACCAGCACCTTCTACACCCTCACCGAAACCAATTAGTTTTCTATCTCTATAATCTGGTACTCTAAATTTACCAAGAATATATGGATAATCTGACAATAAAAATGGTTTTCTTATTCTTACTGTTGGGTGACCAGTAGGGGGATTGCCAGTTTGTGGACTAAAGGCAGTAAAGTCAACGTTTAAATCACTAACTTGAGGATCTTCTCCTGGGTCAATGCCAGAATCTCCACCCTCGATGTCAACATTAGATTCATAATATGGTTCTTTTTGGATGCCAATAGGAATGAGAGGACCGTCACCAAAAGTAAAATCTATTGACTGAACCAAACTCTGTCCATTTGTCAAATATGCCTTGACATACAATCTATAGATATGTTTTTCTCCCTCAGGTGGTTGAGGACCAGAATATCCATTATTAACCCAATCAGGACTAGTACCAACTGAAGTTTTTTGAACTTCATTCTGTTCAAATGTTACTCCACTAGGCCACACTCCATTTACTGGAATTGATGTAGTAGTTTTTGGAATATTTTTTACCCACCAATGCACAAACGATGTTTCTTGTTCACCAGTGTTTGGATTGTCAAACGTACCATTTGCAGACATATCCTCCAACAAAATTTCATATGAATCAATTACAGATCCTTCTGGGAGACCTACTAATTGACTCCAATCAATTGCTATGGTGTCATTTCTTGCTCCAGTATATGAAACATATCCAGTTGGATATCCAGATCCAGTTACTGGATCATATGTATTAACATCAATTTCTGGAATTGTACCTACATGAGCAACTGGCAAAGAAAGGAAGTCCCCACCGTCATTAATCAAGTTTGGTGATGATATCTGCCANGTTACTGTTCCACCCTGCGATTCATCATCTCCAGGATCATTACCACCACCTCCACCACCAACAGTATCAGTAACTAAAACACGATAAACATGTGTATCATTTTCTTGTGCTAATACCTGATCAGCTTGAGTATAATTGAGTAAATATGCATCATCTTCAGAAAGAATGCCTCCCGTTGGCATACTTGCTAAAACTGGAAACGCAATAGATGCATTGTTTGGAATTACTCTGTCATAATATACTGTTCCATCAGGATGGAATTTCTGTTCACCATAAACTTCAATGTAAANATTACCACCATCAACAAATGATCTATGAATTGTCCCTGGTGGACCAGGAAATACAAATGTCAATGAATTACGCTGAAGATCAGTAGTTCTTACATATTCATTTCCAATCGCTTGGTATAATGTTGGATAATCTTTAATTTCATACTCTGCTCCATCACAATACAGATATCCTCTGTAGTCATACTCATGATCTTGAGTAAATACTTCTCCAGTTGTTTTATCAGTATTAACACCAACAAGAGTAGGCACAATAGCACCCACACTAACGTAGGATCCTCCCTTATCGGAGTAAAAATTCGGTAACGTAGATCTATAAACTGCCATCAGATTTTGATTAGATATTCTGTGATGATGTATGGCTGAATGTATTTATCCGCCTTCTTGGAGGTATTGATATCAATAGTAATTCTAGAAAGGAGACGCCCTGCTGGTTGTGCAGTAGCAGCTCTCGTTTTTAATCGATATGTATGTGGTTCATCAGAACTAAAATCTAATCTATGTCTATGTGTACCATCATAACCAGTTTCTCCTGTTAATGTTGTAATATTACTAACTCCTGCCATTCCAGTTTGATAGTTAGTATCATCATAGTTTGTAAATGGTAAGTTTAATCCTCTATCAGAAGTCCAGTTAGTCAACTCATCTGAATTTTTACTAGGGATTGAGATTCCATTTGCACCAGCAACACATTCGCCAAAAATAGCAAGTGTACATATACATCTTTGCACATATGTTGAAGCATAGTCAATTGTTCCAAACGTCTCACCATCACACTCATTTCCAGAACCATGATTGTTTGAATCACCAGTTTTAGTAATACACCAATCTTTGTTATTTACTTCTGGACATAATCCATCATCAGGCCACAAGCAATATCCAGATGATCCAATGAAATTAGAACATACATCATTAAAACATGCACCATACTGTTCACAATACGATGACGGTCCTGTGAAGAATCTACCACCTGTTTTTCTACCACTAGTAATGATACTAGTAATTGCCCAGTAACACAATTCTTGTCTGGTATTTTCCCACCATTGACAAACATTTAGAGAACTAGGAACTTTTGCAAAGTTAGAAGCAAATGAACTAAAATCTGCATTATTCTTTGCTCTTTGTCTTGCACGAGTTGTTGTTGTCCTATGCATATGTGGTTGAAATGCATTTTGTGGAACATCNATACTTTCAGTGTATGCTCCAGTGCTCACCGTAAATGCTGGTTCTCCTCTCAACTGCAATGTTTGTGGGGGAATATAGAATGCTCCTGTATATGACAACTCATAAGGACTTTCTACGTTTTGAATAACATCTAATCCAACACCAGCTTTAGGAATCGTATCATCCTGAGCAGTTGTTACAAATAGATCGTTGTATCTACCAATGTTTGATGACGTTGTAGCACGAATGTGCTTGTTTCTCAAATCAGGTAACTGTATCTGATTATTAGATAATGCTTGTCCTTCCTTAATATATTTACAATTAGCACCTGTGCCAAGAACTTCTGCTAATAATGGATATTCTTCTGCAAATAGAATTCTTCCNTCACACCTCACATATCCTGCAGGCAATAGAGTTTTATTAATTTCACTAGCTGGATCATCAGAAGTTATTTCTATAGGAAAAGAAATAATCATGCCAGTGAGCGAACCCATTTTCGCTTTTTCTTTGTTGTAAAATACTGCCATGTTAGAATGCTCTAATGATATACATTACAGTTAAAGATGGTGTGTTAATGTTCATCTGAATACTTAACGCGGTGTCTACGTTCAAAGGAATAGCAGATCCCGTAGAAACATTGTTCACCAATATAGTTGATGGGGTTGACAAACTACCCTTACTCATGGTAATTTCCATTGCTTCATGAGTATGAGATCTCAATCCAACATCCAACCACCTTTCATATTCATGGTTTAAGGTTGTAGTATATGTGTTTGTTACAGCAGTATTTATAGGTTGTGGTGTAGATGCTGGATCATATGGAACATCTTCAATATAATCTGTTGGCATGTCACTTCCCCTGTATANTTCAGGAATNTCAGGAGAAGCATAATAATTTCTTTTACCTTGATATCTACCCGCTGGTGGAAACGTTCCAGTATATGCAGGTTGCTGAACATTATTAACAGCACGATTATCTTCCGTATAGTCATTTTCAATTGGAGCTCTTGCTTCAATTGTTCTGGTTGCCGTTAATGTAGTATTATCTGGCAAAAGACCCTTAGCACTATCAATTACAACCTTATCTAATCCAGGGACCATAACATCATTTGGGTTATCTGGATTATACCAAGTTAAATTGTATTCTGGATTAGAACCGAAACTATGAGGATTATTTCCTCTTTGTCCAATTGCAGTTACTGATGTTGTACCACTACCATCACCTGCTTCTTCTCCTCTTCCTGGTTGGAACTGTAAGATTGGAACTCCAGTTCCCTGTGCTCCCCAAAATTGATCGAAATCAGATTCTGAAGCAGGTCTATGTGAATGTGATGGTATGTGATCGATACCAAGTTTTCTTGGTAGAACATACACAGTATCAAAATAAATCGGATCTTCCATTAGAATTCCAGTNATTCTACCTGCAAGATTCTGTGATGGTTCTAATGTAAAAGTAATGTCAACATTAGCATCTTGCAAAATATCAGGAAGATCACCTTCAGTTCCATTCTNACTAACAGTTGTTGTTAAAACACTTAAATCAGCGACTGTTAATGCACTGCTATTAGCTGGTTCGCTATCAGNTTCNCTNTTTGCTTCAATGTCCACCAATGCTACCTGATTGAGATTAGGTAACCCAAATGTATCTACATGTCTATTTGGATTGTGTCCTTCTCTACCAGCAGGAGGATTGTATGGAAAATCATTTACAATACCCCAATTAACACCNGTTNNNAANTTTCCTTCTGGTTCTGGAGGACCATATGTATTACCAANAATTTTTGCTAATANCGGATAATCAGCAGCATTTAATTGTGCTGATGCTAGATTACAAANAATCCATCCAGGGGGAACATTATCTAAATTTTCCCCCTGTGTTGAACCACCGCCCCATGGCATAATAGTACCAACTGGGGCGATTTTTGTCGCTTTAATGCGATTGTAACTTGCCATTTATCAGACCTCCTTGAGCCACCAACCCTGTACTGCGGACGAAACAATTTCTCCATTTGAATCAGTTCCACCAAGATATACAAGAGTAAATCCAGCATTTGGTGTTTGTACAATCAACTCACCAGCAGTATATGGTGTAGTTCCACCAATTCCAATTGTGGTTCCTGTAGCATCGCCCTGAACTCTAGTTCCAATTCCCTGTGCTCTCATAATCAATGAGGTGTCATAAGTTAGATTTCCACCAACTTCAATAACAGAAACTGTATCTCCACTTTGAGGATTTGCTGGTAAGTAAAGAACTAGATTATCACCTGAGTTAACATTTGCGAAATACTGAACATTGGGTGTTAGGAACTTAGCAGATTCATCAGATCCACTTGAAACATATCTAGCATGTCTACCACCAGAAGAAGTGTAGAAATTAGTTAGACCGAATGCATCAATAGATTGGTCACGGTTAATTGTAAAGTCGTTAGCACCATTAGGACCAAGATTCGATAGAATCAATTGTCCTGTCTTTGGTGGAGTTTCAGCAGCACTACCACGGATGGTTAGATTTGTGCCAATTGTTCCTTCACCAAATGTATTAATTTCAAATGTTACATCACAAGAACTATTGAAGACATCTTCTGGACATGCAGTTGAATAGAGTTTAATGTCACCTCTACCAACAACACCCGCATCAAAGTAGATAGAACCAGAGTGATCTGCGTGCCCATCATCATTGTCAACTGCAAGAATCTGAGTTTTATTTACAGAATCTCTAACACTAATAGCACCACCAGTCAAGAAGAGGTTGCTATTTAATGTTAAATCACCAGTTCTATAAGGAACATCACCAGATTGATTTTCATCATTCATGAAGATGGTGTGATACTTACCACGAAGACCACCATTGATGAAGAAGAGTTCATCTGATAGATTACCACGAATATCGTGGAATCTTAACCATCCAGAATAATCAAGTTTTTGTTGTACAATTTGACCTTGATCAATAATAATTGATACAAAATCACCAGGGTTATCACTACTAGTATCTCTCGTTCTTGTTTGAATATCTACCAGAGCAGAAGATTCTGGGTGCTTGAGGATTCTTACAACTGTTGTAGTAGTTGCAAGATAATCACTAAGTCCTCTTGCCGTAGTTCCTTCTTGTCCCTGTTGACATCTGATCGTACTTGTTGCTGCATCTACAGCAACGATCTTCATGATTTCCCAGACATTACCAGTTAATCCATTACCAGTAACATCAGCAGTTCTACCAACAATAACTAAATCATCAACTGCAAATTGTCCAGTTCCAACACCAAGAGATGCTAATTGTAGATATGTTCCAGGAAGAGGACCAGTCGAAGCATTAGCAATCAGTGTTGTAGATGGTCCACCAGCATTGATTGTACCAGGATCAACCCAATAAGAATATAATCTAATATCAGATAGAACAGGAGAATATCTTACAGTGCTCTCCGCAGGAGTTTGAACATCAGGATAAACTCTCGATACATCCAAGCGTCTGAACTGATTTCCGATTTCTAATTCAGAAGTACAGGTATCAAAATACAGTGAATTTTGATCCTTTCCATTAGTAATAATAAACTCTTCATTCTTGTATACTATGAATTGTACATTAGAAATTGAAGAACTTACCTCAATTCTAGTACCAAGCACAAGCGTGTTGTTACCAGCACTGTATCTAATCTCTACAATTCTAGTTCTTGGATAGACAAATGCATTGTAAGATTGCGTTGGATCAAACTTAACTGCATCACCAATTGCGACATTTGCAACATCAGAATCAGAAACTCCTGTTATGAATTCAGTTGCAACTCCTCGGTATGTGCCATTAATATTTCCAGTAATTGTTCCCTTAACAGTGGTTTCACATCCACCATTTACAGATAAACCATTGTTAATGATAACATCACCTTCAATGATTGTGTCACCAGTTACAGAGTCAATTTCAAATACATTTGTTCCAGCATCACAGTCACTAGAAATAGTAAACTTCTTAGATACAAGATCTACTGGAGTAATGACCTTAAATACCTCACCTTTGTCATAAACAATTTCTTCATCACCAATTGGTTCTAAAGTATTTTCTCTACTAATAATTACATAATCATCTTCTTTGATTGTTCCACCAAATTCTGCAAGGTAAATGGTTTCAACAACACCATTATCATCAACTGGTTGAGTGATCCAGGTAGAATCAAACTGTACATTTACTTTATAGATTGGTGTATTNTCAGGATGATCATTTCTTACACCAGTGAAAGTACCAAATGGTTCTCTTTCAACAACAAGATAGTAAGGACCAACGTTAATTCTAGGAGTAGAAACAACTCTNACAAATTCAACATGGGATGAAACATTTACAGCACTAGCAGCAAAGTANGTTACTTTAGTNATGCCNTAGTTATCANANTGATAACCACTTANTGTGCTNTGATATAACTGGAATTGAACATCTGCCTGNTGAGCACCAACTGGAATATCAATACTAAATCTAGCAGAGTTNAGTGACTGATCAACCCATTCAAGGAATNNTGGCCATGTTGANGGATCGCGATCATCCAAATTATCTGGACAGATATATCCAATACTGGTCCAACTCTGACCACCATCTGTTGAATAACGAAGTTGCAATCCTTCTCCTGGTGCATCAGGAAGTTCACCACCATTTTCGTCATTACCTACATGAATCTCAAACTCCATTCTGGAGATAGGACCAACACCTGAATAGAATGATGCATCTACTGCAGTGAATGTGCAGAATCGTGTAGTACCACCAGAAGCTTCACTAAACTCTGAATGGAAGTGGAGATAATTTTGTGCTGTTGCGAATCCACCATTACTACCAGTTCCAGATCCTTCAGGACTAATATCAACACCACCACCAAACTCTTGAATAAATGCATATGCAGATGCATTATCACCCGCAGCAAAACCACCAAAGTTAGTAGTGGCGAGAACATCAGATGTACCCTCTGGAGAATCAATTAATAGATAATCATTTTCTCTGAAGTGTGGGTTGCCATCAGCATCAACTGGTGGATTACTGATTGGTAGATAATATTGATCACCAGTTAGTGCTGGTAGATCCTGTGGTGGAATCTGTGGGTTACCACCAATAGCATTTAATGCATTCTGGTAAGGAATACCACCCCAGTTTCCTGAACCAGCAGTGTCCAATTCACAATATTCCGAATCTGTAACTGTCTTTCTATCAACTGTGATGATGTCAACATTTTGATTGAAGATGTTGTTGCCTAGTTCACCGCTAGGATGACTAATTGCATCAGAACCAGATCTAGATCTATATGCAGTAAACTGGAACGATGCAAATCCACCACAAAGTGTGATATTAGAGTTAAAT
>NZDA01000010.1 GCA_002686525.1 Methanobacteriota archaeon
ACCTCAAGTCTTCTCCTACCTGAGCCAAATCCTTTTTTTAGATTATTAACATTGAGCACATAACTCGGAATTGTAATCGACTTAAACAGTTATTGTATATCTGAACATACAAAATCAGTTGATTGAAAACTCTTTTAATGAGGAAATTGATATAATTTGGAGAGTTTCCTCATGTGTAGACTCGAGGACAACTGGACAGGCTAGCCCTAGATCATATGCGTCCTGCCAGGTCTGCGCACAAACACACCATCTATCACCCGGTTTTAATCCAGGAAAATTAAACTGAGGAGCCGGAGTAATCAAATCATTACCTCTTGATAAAGCAAAATCAAGAAACTCTCTAGTTACTTCGCAACAGACAGTATGAAGACTACGATCTCTCCTGTCAGTATTGCAACAGCCATCTCTAAACCAACCGGTTAATGGCGAAGTTGAACATGTTTGTAATTCAGTACCGAGAACGTTGAANGAGGGGAGCATAGCAATCAGTAATCCTATTCATCAAAAAGNGAGTCATAAGCCTTAGACAAAGCGATTCCATGNGCTGTCGGACTTAATAAATTTCGAACATGTTCAATTAGTTGGTGATTNACCTCACGATCTTTACCTTTATTCATCTTCCATTCAGAGTGTACGACTTCAATAGCGTCAATCCAAGCTCTTAAATCATCAATTGGAAGCAGATAATTATCNGGAATAATTTCGTTATGNGCNGCAGAATTAGATGCTAAAACTTTACATCCCGCCGCCATAGCTTCTGCAGGAGGATATCCAAATCCTTCAGATAAACTAGGGAATANTAGAGCTTCTGCATGTTGAAATGAAGCNATTAATTGGTCGTCATTTAGCTTGATTTCACTACCGATATTCACTAGATTAATTTCTTTTGATAGTTCAGGATCTAAAACTGACATTATATCTCTGACTAAATCCAAGCGNTTTCTAGGCTCATCACTTCCTACAGTGATAATTAGACATTTTTCAGAATCATAAAAATCACTGATTAAATCTGGAGATTTAGGATTAATTTCTGGGTTCCAATAATCAATNTCTATCTGATGTCTAACAAGAGCTGTTTTCTTATTTGGGAAAAGACGTTTGACTTCACTTCTTGTTGATTCTGANATACAAATTAATAAATCTGCACGCTTCAATCCAGAAATTAACTTATTAATATCAAATTTGCGAACTAAATTTGGATTATAATCACCGACTTCTATCTCATTTTTATCAAGAATTATTTTTCTCGGACTAATATGGAATAAATCATGAACCGTAACTGCAACTGGAATTTTACTATTTTTTGGTACTAAATGGGCTTGTTCTTGATCGGTAATATGTAATAAATCCACATTAGAGGATTCCGTTATTACTTTGACTGATCTAGGATGAATAACCCATCTATTCCAAACTCTATGGAAAATATTATTCTTAATTGGATGATCAATATTTCCTGCTAAAGTCCAGTCTTTCACTAATGTTTTTTCCAGTAGAGAAACTATTGAGGAATGTGCTCTTCCTAAGCCAGTATTAGACTCTAGAGATCCTCCCCTAGCCAATAAAACACGCTTAACCACAGTACTCGTCAAAGCGTATCTGACTTAAACGAGAGCAGTAGATGAGGTGGTAGATGTCAAGTTATGCGGGGTCAAGCTCGGATGCGAAACCACGACTTTTGGTCGTAAAAGGCTGTTTTTCAGCCATGGGTGGTGCTGAAAGAGATTTGATTAGGAATATTCCTTTTCTTTCAGAAAAATTCTCTATTAAAATCGCTACACTTGACCCTGTTGAAGAACTAAAATCTATCTGTGAAAAAATGAATTTTGAATTATTAACTCCTGAAAAATCTTGGAATGTTCCTAAAGATCCAATATCAATAATTCTTGATAATGATTCAAGTCTCAATATTTGGAAAAATATTGAAGGATTGGGTGAAGCTATTGAAAACTCAGATTTTATTCATATTGTTAGTGGAGATGGATCAATGTCGATAATTAACTTGATACCTAATTCAATTCCTGTTCATCTTCATCTATTAGAGCCACATAGAGGGTTACATGAAGAAGTTCTCCATCTGAAAGTAAATGGTCAACCAAAAAGGAATTTGGGACTAACTAAACTACTATTATCTCGTGCTAGAAAACGAGATATCTTACAGATAAAGAATTTTAGTTCAAGGAAAAAATCTTCAATTAGCGGAAATTCTAAATTTACCGTATCTAGAATTAAAGAAATTTATAATTTGGAGGTAGGATTACTCTGGCCTAGTATTGATTTGGCAGATTTTATTGTCGAAGAAGAAGATAGTAGTTTGGTGGAATTAAATGGCCCTTATGTTGTAAATATAGGTAGAGCCAGTTGGGTTAAGGGTACTTGGGAGACTATCTCTATGCTTGAAAATACTAATCTATCTTTAGTACATATTGGAGGTGGAGAAAAAGAAGATTTGAATCTACTAAATGAACATGCTAAATCATGCAAAGTTGATGTCTGGTTTGCTCCAAGATTGACACAAAATGAACTTGCAATTGTTATGAAAAACTCAAGAGCCAGTGTGAGTTTAGCTCACGGAGAACCATTCGGATTAACACCTATCGAAGCTTTCGCAATTGGCACACCAGCAGTATATGTAAATGAAGGAGGCTTTACTGATACAATTATTGACAAAGAAAATGGAAGATTGATCGAGAGGCACGATTTACATAGCTGGCATTTAGCTCTTAAAGAAGCAGAAGATATGGATATTAGGGCTAAATGGTCGGAAAAAGGTCTAGAAAGAATAGAAAAACTAAATCTTAGTTGTGAAATGCATGCTGAAAGAATATTCAAAATCTATCAACAATTAATCAATGNATNATTATTCACAGAAGATTTTTTNCAGAANTTGATCGTAAAGAAATTACTAATGAAATTATTCCGACAATTAACAATAATAGACTCAACCACTGGTTAATTACAATAGAACTCGCAAATTCAGGCCAAAATGGNAGAAAATCAAGGGTAGANTCACCCAGGGTAATCTTAGAACCTATTGATCCTAAAATCATAATTGATGAAAGTGAGAATACTGCAGAAATCATTTGTAACATAGCCAAATTAGGATTTTCCCAAACATCGGGACCGAATCTCATTCGTCCAAAGAAATAAGACGCTGTAAATCCAAAAGCTATTCCTGAAAAGATGAATTTATTATAGAAAATCGCTCCTCCNGAATTTGTAGAAGAAAAGTTACCGGATANCATAGCCAAAGGAATAACAATCATCGTAAAAATTGATGCAACATATGCCGCTCTGTCTAAAGTAGATTTGGATGATTCAATATTAGAAATATAANCAGAAAGCCAAACTAGGATTGCGCAAATACCCATTATCACTCCGGAACCAGCAACTAGTCCAACGACCAAATGATGGAAGGCAATCATAAACATCATGCATCACCTCCAGAAGAATGGTTAGGATCTGCTACCCATTGATTCTCAACTGGNTCCCATAACCATCCAGGATTCTCTTCNGACTTAANNAGTCTTGACCAATATGCTTCATCAGAAATTGACGATTTCTCTTCATTAACCATCGATTCCTCAACTTCAATTGTATTATCAATAGTCTTTCTCACACCTCTGGGAGAGAACCAAGATTGGAGAGATATCATGAATGAAAGTATGATTAATGCGAAGGATATTGATTGTAAATTTGCACCTAGTGATGTTCCATCGAAATAAGGTTCGGAGGTTCCCATCGATAACCATGGCATCGTGTTACTAAAGTCGCCCATAGTTGCAGTCATTTGGTATTCAATCCTTGTATCTCCGAGAGTTGCAGGTAGTGAAACTTCCCACACCTGTTCTGCAATCATTTCAACAACTGCCTCATGTGACTTAGATTCTCCAGAAAGTCTCCAGTTGACTGTTAATGATTCAGTATTAACTGTTCTAATCGTTATAGTTGATGTATCTCCAGAAATCCTTTCTTCAGGAGATGTCCAGCCTTCAGCAAGAGTAGGATAATTCTCAGGAATTGGTTCGATACTTATTACTATACCATCAGTTTCTCCAATAAACGCCTTATTATCATGATTGTAATAACTCCCATGGTGAATTGAAACAAAAATTTCCTTACTTCCTACTTCATCCGGAACTAACAGAACCCAACTCACACTAACTTGATTGTCTGATGAAACTACTTCAACATAATTTGAAGACCCACCATTTGGATCCTGAACAATTGTCCATCCATAATCTTCTGGATGATCGCCATTACCATTTTTAGAGCCTAAAAGGAAGATTCCAACTAGACCGTTATCTGAAACATCTAAGTTACTAATTGAAACAGAAACCTCTGTAGTAGTNCTAGAATAGGCTGTTNATGGCATATCAACTTCAATTACCGCAGANGANGGTGAAGAAAGACTCGGATCGCCATGACATGACCCTCCGCAAGTATAGTCTCTGTTACTATCGCCTTTACCTCCTGGATTAGCTACTCCAGAAGAAGTAGCCATNAGTAACATAATAATTGCACTTAGCACAATAATTCTTGACTTCATGATTATGACCTCCTCTTCCTAATCTGTAAACTAATGGCTAAACTAGAAATTGCCAACATAAAGAATATGATTCCCAAAGGAATTGATAAAATCGTGATTGAACCAGTAGGAGTATTATCAACATAGTTTGTAACAGAAGTTGCATCAACAGAAACAGTATTTGTACCATTCTCGAGCCATAATATTTCATTTTCTCCGACAACAATAGTTACTGCATAATATAAATTTGATGCTATAGGTGCAACTTCTTCCCAACTATTTTCATTAGTTGTACCTACAAATTGCATCTCTTCTAGAATCTCCGTTTGATAGGATGAGCGATAAATACGATATTCTTCCGTATTTACTTCAGCGCTAGCAATCCAATTTAGTTCCACATTAGTGCCACTAAGTTGTGAATTAAGATTACTTACCATAGATACAGGTCCTAGTGAATAAATATCTTCAATGCTAATTGAGGAGCCAAAGTTATCAGTGACCGTTAATTTAACTGTGTGAGTTCCCTCCCCTAGAAGTACTTCNACGCTAGAACCTGAGAAAGATTTACCATTAATNTTCCATAGCCAATTGGCNACNGTTCCATCAGGATCTATTGACGATGAACCATCGAATGTAATCATAGAACCTGAAATTGATATTTCTGGAATAGTAGACCAAGATGGAATAGGAGGAAGATTAGAAATTTCTACGATTGCAGATGATTGTGAACTAAGACCCCAAGGATCTTTAGCGATAACTTGTGCTTCCCAAATTTGACCAGGCTCTAATCTTTCAGATAATACCAATGACTCACCATCTAGTTCTGGAACTTGGTAACCATTCCTAAACCAAATTACATCAAAAAATAGTGGTTCATCATCGGGATCTACAGAAGATGCCAATACTACAAGATCTTCAAGAGCATTTGCAACACCTAATTCTGGGAAAGAATCTGGAGANCCTANGTATCCAGAAGTGCCTGCACCTAATTGAATGATTGGAAGTTCAGGAGCACCATTCATTATCACTCTAGAAGAAGTAGTCATTGAGCTTCCCAAATCTTCACCGTCCCGCGGAATTACCTTCACAGACCAGTGTTGGTCACGATACACNGATTCTGATGGAATAGTCATAAGNCCATCAAATTCCGGAGCTCTTACNCCATTNATCATCCAGTGTATCTCACTACCAGATTCGGAATCACCATCTAAATCAAATTGTTCCCAAATTACAGATAAATCTTGATTTGCTGTTAAATTTCCTTCTGGAAGCATAGTTATCGATGTTACTTCCGGTGGACTGTTGAGAATAGTGATACTATCTGCATCCGCCCACTCTGACCATACTAATGAATCAGAGACTCTCACGCTTGCATGCCAAACTTGGTCCTTAGCAGTTGCATCGGGAGTAACCCATGTCAAGTCATTAAATGCAGATACTTGATATCCATCCCTGAACCATCTAATTTCAGTACCAGCAAGATTATCCCCATCTGAATCGAACCATCCGACTACTACTTGCAATGCGTCATCAGTGTAAGCATTAGAGCCTTGTGAAATATAGGCATTTGCAATTGGGGGATTATTTGATGATCCTATTACAATTATACCCGTCGATTTGGTCAGTCCATAGGATGTTCCATCGAACGGAGTTACTGTCGCTTCCCATTGATCACCTGAGCGAATCATAAGAGATGAAACTGTCAGAGAATCATCAAGATCGCTAATTCTAACACCATCAAGATACCAACGAATCTCNGAATCCTGTTCATTGTCTCCATCTAAATCAAAGTAATCATAACTTAAATCTATATCATTTACATCATTAGGNGACTCTGGAGAAATCTCTAGATTTCGAGCGATAGGCACAGTGTTTTGAATAGTAATTGGATTTAGAGAAACTGTTTCTCCTTGATCTTCATAATCTGATGGAGTCACTTCAACACGCCATTCCTGACCTTTAGAAATCCAAACATCGGGTACAGATTTCATATCGTTTATCTGTGCTATTTGTAGTCCATCTCGGAACCAGCGAATTGTAGTTCCTTGTTCAGAGTCTCCATCGGCATCATTGTAATCATACTCAACACNTAGTCCAGTTTCTTTAGTTGGCANAGAAGGAACATATCGAACATTTGTTGCATTGGGAGGAGTGTTGGTACCTGCAGTAGATTCTGACANACTCCANGAGCCTGTATCCCATGAATCTCCTTGATTATTTCCATTTCCATTAGCATATAAAACCGCTAAATTAAACACGACTGTTCCGGAACCTGAAGAAGGTGCTGTCCAATCAGCCGACCATGTTCTAGATGACGTGCCGTCATGGGTTAATTCGCTCCCTACAAGCTTTACATTGTTACCTAAGTTGCTCCAACTACCCATTACNGCCTGCCCACTGGAATGAGTTGCAATCAAGTTAAATCCTCCTGAACCNGGAATGTGNGGTCCTCCATCCCATACCAAATTGTAAGTTGTATTTGCAACATAGCCCGAAGAGGGAAGTCCTGTTAATGATACGCTCATTGTTGAACTTGAACCGTGACAACCACATCCTGAAGATGCAGCTCCGGTCTTNCCTGAGGAATTTGACTGAACTGTTTGAGCAGTAGAAATCAAAAATAATACAACTAGAAAAACTGCTATACGACGCGACATCACTACGTACTACGAACATAATTTGTTGAAGAAGTTACTCCCTGTAAAGAGTCTATTACGCCGTTGCATTCATGGACGGGTTATGTTTCGCAGGTTCATGAACACTGTAAATTCAGTCGCAATTATCGGCGCGGGAAACATGGGATCTGGAATTGCTCAAAAGTCTGCACAAGAACAATTTGATGTTCAAATGGTCGATCGTGAAAAACAGTGGGTAGATAGAGGAGAAAAAATAATCAAAGATTTTCTTGATGAAGCCATTGAAAGGAGAATATTTACTCCCGAAAAAGTTGAACAGATAAAAAGTCGTATTACGGGAGTTGTTGGTACTGAAAATGTGGACCCAAATACTGATTTAGTAATTGAAGCAGTNTTCGAAGATTTCAATGTAAAGAAAGANGTCTTCAACATACTAGACAAGGCTTGTAATGAAAAAACAATACTTGCATCAAATACATCATCACTTTCAGTAAATGAATTGGCTAAAGCAACCGGAAGACCAGATAAATTCGTGGGTTTACACTTCTTCTATCATCCAGCAAAAAATAGATTAATTGAGATTATACCGGCTGAAACTACTTCCAAAGAGTCGCTAGCAGCAGTNGAACAGTACTGTAAAACAATGGGTAAAGTTGTAATTGTCTGTAAAGATAGGCCTGGTTTTGTTGTTAATAGGTTCTTTGTTCCTTGGCTAAATGAAGCCTGTCACCTGGTCGATGAAGGAGTAGCNTCAGTAGCACAAATTGATGCAGTTGCTGAAGAGGCCTTCAATATTGGAATGGGACCTTTCGCTTTGATGAATTTGACAGGTCCAGCAATTGCACTCCATGCTACAAATTATCTAGCTGAGCAACTGAATTGTGCACGTTATTATGGTGCCGAATGTCTAAAACAAACCATCGCAAATTCAGGAATGTGGGATATAGGGGAAGATGTAGAGTGTGATCACGAAACTTCAACAAAGATCAAAGAGAGATTATTGGGTCAAGTCTTTGCAGTTTCTGCTCAGATTGTAGAAGAAGAAATATGTTCTATTGAAGATGTTGATAGAGGAGCAAAGGTAGGTTTGAGATGGGCAGAAGGACCATTTGAGATTGCAAATCGAATTGGAATTGAAGAAGCAAAAAATATGGCTTTAAAATATTCAAAATTAGCAGAGTTTGAACTACCTGAATGGATCAAAACAAAAAATGAATTATTTGAATTTAACTANATCGATACTGAAATTGACGGAGAAATAGGGAAAATTGTCATAAATAGACCTGAAGCAATGAATGCGCTAAATGAAAGTGTTGTTTCNCAATTAGGNGCAGTTATTGACGAATTAAATTCTAACGAGAACATTTCAACNATTGTGTTAGAAGGAGCGGGGAAAGCATTCGTAGCTGGAGCAGATGTAAAATTTTTCGTAGATAAGATTCGGGAAGATTCTATAGAAGATATTTATGATTTCACATCATATGGTCATGAAGTTCTGAATAAGCTTGAAAAATCGGAAAAAACAACTATTGCACTTACNACAGGCCTAGCTCTGGGAGGAGGATTAGAATTAGCGTTATCATGTGACTACAGGATTGGTACTAGGAGATCACAATTCCGTTTCCCAGAGACTAGTATTGGTATATTCCCGGGATTGGGAGGGACACAAAGAACCCCTCGAATTTGTGGTATAGAAGCGGCAAGGTATGCGGTTTTAGCAGGTAATTTCCTTGATTCTAATACCGCTACAGCGCTTGGAATTATCACACANCTAACAGAACCNGCCGAAATTAATGAAATGGTGAATNAGTTTATCAAAAAATGGTAAACCCGAAAATAAATACTCATATCATCCAAANAATATTCAGCATCCAATTGCAATATTNGCTAAAGAATTCTACAAAGATGAGAATATGGACGAGATAATTGCAGGGAAAATTCCGAAAAATTTTACTGGAGATGAAAAGCTNGCTTCTAGACAAATAAAATCTATAGGTTTTACAGCACCAATAGCTTTAGGAATTGCAAATAATCTTCTCAATGATGCAATTTCGACAGGAGAAAANCTAGATCTGGGCCTAGAAAAGGAACTCTCGTATCTAAATACAATTTTCCAATCNNAAGANGCATTGGAAGGTTTATCCGCATTAATCGAAGGAAGAAGACCTAGCTACAATAATTCCTGATTTTCAATTTATTTTCCCTGTATCTTGAGTTTTCTTCTAGGAGATTGAGACCAGGCGGGTGCCCTATATTCTGCAATCCCCATAATCACAAGTTCTAATAAATCTCTGAAAATCATGATTTTTCCTCCTCATTCTTTGTTTCATTTTTACCCATTGTTTCATCAAGCCATATTTCTAACCATTTATCCATATTAGTTTCCTCCTGCACCTTAGTGTAGTTTTCACACTAAGCCAATGACCATTAATATATCAATTAGAAAGTATTTGAGC
The DNA here is from genome assembly GCA_002686525.1 of Methanobacteriota archaeon. Classification (GTDB taxonomy): domain Archaea; phylum Thermoplasmatota; class Poseidoniia; order Poseidoniales; family Thalassarchaeaceae; genus MGIIb-O2. The sequence continues at coordinate 9,618 of NZDA01000010.1, forward strand.
ATACACTAAGGTGCATTTTATACACTAGATGCTGTTGGAGATATTTGATAGATATGAGTCAGACAAGAATGAATGTATCAAATANTGATTGGAAGAAAATCAACTCTGCACTGGATCAAGTNCAGGATAATGGTAGAGAAATCAGACAAATTTTCCAATCTTACTATCAAGAAGGAGAAGAAAACATGGAATGGGAAGTTGANGCGGCAGTTATCTCATTCAGTATGTTCAGCTCTAGGTGGACTACAGAGATTCTTTCTGCTCTGTATATTGCTGGCGATAAAAGATTCAATGAATTAAGAACATTACTTAGAGGAATATCAAGTAGAACACTTTCAGATAAGTTAAGATCTTGTCAAGATAACGGATTGGTAGAGAGAGTTGTTGAAGACGGCCCTCCTATTCGTGTAATTTACAGATTAACGACNCACGGGAGGAATTGTGGTAGATTGTTAGGACCTTTGGTTGCGTACATGAAAATACACAATGACTTGGTNATTTCAGAAGATTGATTGNAAATGACTCATTACCGACTCAAATGACCGATTCTTTCAAAGACTAGTTCTTGANAAAANTGTTATGGCTTTACTCCAACAGTGGCGCAGTAGGCGTTCTTGGGCCGTTGANGGGATTATAGCTCTCGGAGGGGCTACATTTGGTATTTCTTCCATGGTTCCAGCGTTATTTCCACCNATTTCAGAAGGAACTATTTCCTCNCCNAGTGAACACCCATGGGAGCATCCGGTTCGTGCTAAGATTCTAACTACCTTGGAAAANTCTCCAGGTCTACATTTTCGTGAATTACAAAGAAGAATGAATGCAGCGAATGGNACTCTAAGACATCATCTGGATGTATTAGTAAACGAGAAAACTGTAACAATTATCCCAGTAAATGGTAGGACATGCTATTATGCTGGCGCGCCCGCTCAAATAGAAATACTGCTAGGTACTGGAGTAAGAGATGAAAAAAGAGCTGCAGCAATGCTTCCTGTAGGCTTGTCAAGTTTACAAAAATCAATAGTAGTAAGACTTTCAGAATCATGTGTTCCAGATAGTCAGGCGCAATTAGCTAGAGATTTNGGGAGATCTCGTTCCGCAGTACATTCAGCAATTTGTGTTTTGAGAAACAGAGGCATTGTTTCATCACATTCCTTATCCCTGGCTGAGCATTTATCAGGNTTAAAGACNTCAAGAATTGAATATAATTGGCTTGACTTAAGAGCAGAATATGCTTGATTAGTAAAAATCTTGTTTAGATTAGCAGAATGCTCTTACACCTTGAATTATCAGATAAGGTTNCATGTTCCGGTTGAGACTGGTNGAGTTACCAATGCCTACCGGCAGTAAAGATACNCAAGTTCTACTTGAATGGTTGATTGATTCACTTTCTCTAGTCAGAAGAAAATCAGAATTATGGAATGTTAACGACGAACCAAGTGCACTTCAACGAATGTTTACTGGTTCTCTTTTAGTAGACCCATTAAAAGGATGGAATACCAAAGAATTAGGNGACTCTTGTGGACTTTCACAGACTGCAATGCATAATCAAATGATTAGATTAAGAGAGTCTGGTTTAGTCTCATCAGAATTGAAAGGGAGATGGCACATTCATGTCTTGAGAGGNGGTTCAATGACTACNGCGGTTGAGTTATTGGGCGTTCAGGCGAGAAAAATTCTTGATATTCGACTAAATGAATTATCTNAAATAATTATAGATTCAGACGAAAGAATGCATACAAAAGCAGAGAATGANGAAAGACAGTTTAGGATAAATATTGCAGAACCTAGTGCTACNCCTGTTGGAAAGGATAGAATTGACTCATTAATTGAAGACTTAGGATTGAACGGAGAAAGAGGGAAATCAGACGATGANTTAGCAAAAAAAATNACTATTGAGCTTTGTAAAAGTCATAGAGCAATCACTCAATTAGTTCTCGCAGAAAGAATGGGGGAAACCAGATCTAGAATACAAAGAGTTCTCGAGAGATTACTGGAGATGAATATTGTCGAAAGGGTNGCAATGCCTGATAGAATTGCACAAGATGTTTTTCTCGGTCTTATGAGGCAGTATGATGCTAGAGGAGAAGAATGGTTGATCACCCGAGGAGGTTTAGGTAGATTAGANGAGAAAATNTCAGAAAAAATTATTTCTNANATAAAAANAAAAAATCTAACTATTGAAANAACACAAGATATTCTTAATGATGTAGAAATTGAAAAACAGAAATTATTACTAAATACACTTGGAGGGAGAATGCCATATGGATTCAGAATTGCAGGGAAAAATGGAGAAGAAGTTCGGGAAAAGGTTCTGAATCGACTAGATAGAACGATACGGAGATTGATTACTGTTGCAAATAGAATAGATGAATCATTGATAAAATAACTTATTTATCTAATTTATTCATAGGCCCATTCGCCATTTCGCATTACTGCAATTCTATCACCATTATGTTTAATTCCATCAATATTTAATTCACCCGAACCAATCATCCAGTCAACATGAATGTTAGAGGAATTACCACCAGAAGAAGTGACTGCATCCGGATCGATACTAATTTCGTCTTTAAAACACTTTGAGTAACACTGACCCAATGCAATATGACATGATGCATTCTCGTCATAAAGAGTATTGTAGAATAGTAGCCCAGAGGAACTAATTGGTGATGAATGAGGGACTAAAGCAACTTCTCCAAGCCTTCTTGCACCTTCATCAGTATCTAATAATTTTAGGAAAACTTCCTCACCAATATCTGCCTTTGCTTCTACTATCTTTCCCTCTTCGAATCTTACTTCAATGCCATCAATTAGTGTGCCTCTGTAGACTAACGGCTTAGAGGCTCTGACTATTCCGTTTACACGATCTGCATGAGGGGTTGTAAATACCTCTTCAGTGGGAATATTCGGAGTGCAAGTAATACCATTACGAGACGTACTAGCGCCCCCTTTCCATGCATGTCCATCTGCCAGGCCAAGCATTAAATCGGTACCTGGAGAAGTGTAATGTAATGAATGAAAATTCTGTTCATTCATCCAATTCTGTCTTTCTGTAAGAGTCTGTTGATGTTCTTTCCAAGCTGCTATTGGGTCATCATTATCAACTCTAGAAATAGAAAATATTGCTTGCGCAAGTGCAGCTACAGCTTCATCATTTTCTTTGTCAGGAAATACTTGTTTAGCCCATGCAAGCCCTGGATATGAAACAATATTCCAATTAGTTTCGAAATTTGTTATCGGTGTCATTGCAGGCTTCGCAGCTAATGACATCGCTTTTCCAGCTCTAGCAACTCTAGCAGGGTCTTGTTCGGCTAATAGAAGAGGGTTTGCTGCTGAAATTGCAAGTCTTGCAGTGTTGTCATTATATGCTTCTCCCATCGCTTTAAACATCCAATCAGGTGCTCTATCGAGACTCTCATCGGTTGCATGTTGGTATCGAGTTAGTTGTAGTTCATCATCACTCAAAATAGTCGACACCACACCTGCACCATTCTTGTAGGCTTCAGCAGATATTCTACGAATGAGAGGTAATGCTTCAACGGGCCCGGTAATAATCAAATCTTGACCTTCTTGAAGGTTCAGTCCAACCCGAATTGAGACCTCTGCTAAACGGTCGAGCATTTGCACATCGAAGGGTAAGTCGGAGTCAGGTAGAATAGCCATAATTCTAGGATTAGTTTGCTATGTATTAACCTTTCAATCTATTGAATACGAACAGTTCATGAGTTCATTGTTTTCCATCTGTCACAAATCCTTTCCAAGCTCGCATATAATCTACGAATACAGGGCTAAGATCAACTCCTAGAAGATGATTTTCTGTGAACGGAGGTTTTTGCGGAGAGTAGGATAAATCTGACAGGAATTTAGGCCAATCAGGATGAGCTATTGCTACTCTAGCCACACCAACAAAGTCCGCCCCTTCATCAAGAACAAATTGGGCATCTTGGGCAGACCATACAGCCCCAGTNGAAATTAGCGGTAATGATTTAGGAACCACTTNACTGAATAATTTAGTCAAACTACAATCTTCTGATTCAACTTTCTGNAATACATCCCAACAAGAAATATGTAACATATCAATTTCTAATTCAGATAANAATTTTGCTAAATCAAGACTATCATGAAGATGAATACCTGCNTTCTCAATAATNGGAGAAATTCTCACNNCTATAAGAAATTCAGGATTTGTTTTTTNACGTATTGATTCNATAATCTTTCTTAANAATCTACTTCTTCCNAATAGATCNCCTCCCCATTCATCATNNCTACGGTTNGTAATANTTCCCAAAAACTGGCAAATTAGGTANGAATGTGCNCCATGTAATTCAACTCCATNAAAACCAGCTTTTTGACATCTTAATGCNGCATCNGAAAATGATTCAATCATTTCTAATATCTCATTATGGCTTAATGATCTTGTATAGACACCATCCATTCCNGGTTCAGTATTAACGCTAGCAGANANCGGCTGAACACCGTTAATNCTCTGAGGTGCACGCATACCACCGTGAAATAATTGAGCTAAAGTAATCATATTTGGTTTTCTTAATCTATTTGCCAAATCAGTTAATCCTGGTAAATGATGGTCGCTCCATACTCCCATTTCACCATTCCAGCCTCTTCCAGTTTCAGTAACATTGGTTGCAGCTGTTGTAATAATAGCAAAATNCCCATCTGAACGTCTAATTANCCACTTTTTTTCNTCTTCNGAAAGTGTTCCATCATCATGACTTTGTTTGTTAGTCATGGCTGCAAGAACCGTTCTATTCTTGAGTTTAATACCAGTCCTAGGTAATGTGAAAATTTCGTTGGCTTTCATATCTTCAACTCTCGAAATTATAATCGATTATTCTACCTTCCATTCCACCTGCAACTTCAATTATCTGCCCTGTTATATGGCCCGAAATTCGATTGGAAGAAATACTTACAACAGCATTAGCAACATCCTGAGGAGTGGCTAANTTCTTCAAAGACATTGTAGTAGTCGCTCTTTCAATCAGTTNTTCATCAATTCCTNAATNAAGCTTTTTCGGAGTAACAGTCCATCCTGGAGATATTGCATTAATNCTAATATTTCCGATACCCGAAACTTCATTTTTTAGAGACATAAGAAGACCNGAAGTAATTGCACCTTTGGCTGCTGCATAGTCAGAATGGCCCGCTTCACCATAAATTCCTGCAGTAGAACCAATGAAAACTAGCGACCCTGATTGATTAGATACNGCATGTTCAAGGAAACTGCGAGCAGTGTTAAAAGAAGCATCTAAATTTAGAGAAAGTGTCTCTTTCCATCTTTCAGGATCTATCTTCCAGAGAGGTAATTGCTCAGGAGGATAATAGCCAGCATTTGCTATGCATACGTCAATTTGACCAAACTTNGAGATAATNTCTTCAAACATTGANTCAGTTTCAGATTTAATAGTTAAATCTGCATTAATNGGGTAACCATTAATCTCTTGAGATATTTTTTGGGCATTATCAAAAGAATTATGATAATGAACTATNACTTGGGAACCTTCTGAAGAAAATGCTCTACAAATAGCCTCTCCAATCCCTCCAGCACCACCGGTGACCAAGACNACTTTGTCTTCGAGTCCCGTAATCATTTAATCACCGATCAGAGCGTTCTCAGTTGACGATTACCGGCTCCACCATAGCCTATCCAATCCTCAGGTTTGTTTCCTAAAATTAAGTCAATTTCCATCATATGTTTTTCATTCATTTGTTCNGCTATCTCAATACAACCAAGATTTTCTTTCATCTGTTCTGGTTTAGTTGCACCAAGCAAAATAGTACTAACATTTGAATTCTTCAAACACCAAGCTAGAGCTAGTTGGGCTGTGGAACAATTGAAATTCTCAGATGCATAAGATGTAAGTTGTCTAACGATTTCAACCTGTCCACTTTTCTTACGCATTTCCAAGTCTTCTATCAACCATTCATACCCTTTTTGAGTAGGTCGAGAATCTTCGGGAATACCATCATTATATTTTCCAGTCAAAAATCCTGATCTCAATGGCGACCAGATAGTTGTTCCATAGTTGTATGGAGATTGGAAAAGAGGGTAGTATTCTTGCTCAAATCTTTGTCGATGTAACATGTTATACTGAGGTTGTTCATACATTGGCGGTTCTAATCCCTCTGATTTAGCAATCCATATTGCTTCCATTATCTGAGCTGCTGACCATTCGGAAGTTCCCCATGAGGTTGCCCAACCGTTCCTTACAGCATCTGTCATCGCACGTACTACTGTTGAAGTTGGAGTGAACGGATCTGGGCGATGGCAGAATACCATGTCGACATAATCTAACTGTAATCTTTGCAAGCACTTATCTAAACCCTCCATGATGTGTTTTCGTGAAAGTCCAGACTCATTTACTCCATCCCCTCCCCAGAAAATTTTTGTTGTAATTACTAATTCTGAACGTCTCCAAAGCTCAGGGTCTTCTTCTTGAAGTTCGGATAGTGCAATACCAAAAATTCTCTCAGCTTCACCGTTAGGATTACCATAAGCTTCAGCATGATCGAAACAATTCACTCCCGCATCTCTAGCAATTTTCATGCATTCTTTAGCCATTTCAACTCCTTGATCATCCTGTAATCTATCCTTGACCCCGTAAGTAGCCCAGAAACCGTATGATAACACAGAAACTTGAATTCCAGTATTTCCCATCATCCTGTAGTACATATTATGACTTGACATGAACACTTTACTAGGTTCCTTGGTATCAAGTTTTGCTTTAAGAAAGCAAGATATCATACCCAATTTTTGAAATCAAAGAGAAAGAAATTATCAAAAATAAAGGTCTTAGTAATTTTGTACCATACTTTAGAGCGTATGTTGAACCTAATAACCCCCCAATAATATTCACAATGGCAAATGGAATTCCTACTTTGTAATTTACAAGACCTACAGATGCAAATAGGATTAGAGCCCCAACATTACCGCCGAAATTTACAATTTTTGATGTGGCTGCCGCTCTTTTCATATCAAAACCTGCTTCTTTTACATATCCAGCAATCAAGAAATTACCAGTTCCTGGACCTAAAAAACCATCATAAAAACCTAATACAGTAGACATACTTACTGTGACAGGAACTATTCTATCTTCACGAATATTTTCTTCAACGCCAAACTCTTTCTTGAAAAGTACATACAAAAACATGACCAATAATACTATGAATACAAGAATAATTACCCATGATGCCGAAATTTTTGTTACAGCAATAGCTCCAAGAATCGACATTATTAACATCAAAAACCAGCCTATTGAAGCTGCCTTCTTTGGTACAATTCCACTCATCCAATATTGAGCGCTGGACATTCCTGCTGCCCATGTAGAACCAAATTTGTTGGTTGCTAAGGCAGTGTGAGATGGAAGCCCTGCAGCCAGTAAAGCGGGCAGCCTAATGAGTCCACCACCGCCAACTGCGCTATCGACAAAACCTCCAATGAATCCAGCAGTCAAAATTAAAATGAGAATACTGTCTTCCATAAAACATCCTGAAACAATTAGATTGTAAGAGTTTCTAATCTTGTTAAATCTTCAAGATACTCACGAACTCTGAGACCCATTTGTTCTTGTGTTGAAATAGAGTGTAATTCAACTCTCATTTTTGAGGCTCCGGGAAGTCCCTTCGTAAATGATACAGCATGTCGTTTTAAATTCTTATTTCTAACCCCAGAATATAGCTCAGAACTTAATTCTAGGTATCTATTCCAACACCATAGACGCGAGAAAGCGGGATTATCTTCTGACCAAGGAGGTTTTTCGGTCGACCAACCTAGATCTCTCTTTATTTCATGAAAAATCATTGGACGTCCTATCGCTCCTCTTCCAATCATCAACCCTCCTGCACCAGTTACTTCCATACATGAAGACGCAGTTTTTGCGTCAACTATATCTCCATTAGCAATTACTGGAATATCTACAGAATTTACTATATCTCTAATCTGAAGCCAATCTGCTTCACCAGAATATCTTTGTCTCAATGTTCTTCCATGAACACAAACTCGACCAACACCCTCATCTTCCAATCTTCTCGTTATCTCCAAGGCTGTGTTTGGGCCGGCTCCAGTGCCAAGTCGCATTTTCACAGTAATAGGTAAATTAGTGGCATTAATACAAGATCTGACCATTTCAATTACCTGATCTGGGGACCTGAGTAATGCCGCTCCAGCATTATTTCTACACACTTTTGGAGCAGGACATCCAAAATTAATGTCTATGATATCAGCCTTATGTTCCAGTAACTCAACTGTGGTGACCATTTCATCGATATCTCCACCAAATATTTGAGGAATAAATGGTTTTTCACGTGGATCTGATTCAACTTTAAGCCAGGATGTTGCGTCATGTCTGGACAATCCTGAGGCCGCGGTAAATTCTGTTATTGATACATCTGCACCACACTCTCTAGCAAGAAGCCGATATGCTAAATCCGTAACTCCAGCCATTGGGGCAAGGAATAATGGTACGGGCTGTTCAATCACAATAATCTCCAAGAGTACTTTTTTTATCACAATGACTGAAGATTCACAAGTTAGATTAATTTTTCAAGCGCTGCATCTAACTTTTCTTGGAACAGTTCTACTTTCTTATTACATTCTTCTAATTCATCGGAAAACAATATTATCTGAAAGTCTTCATCAGTTTCTGCTACAACACAAGGAGTCATTCCCTCCGTGATAGATTGGAGACCTTCACTCTGCTCATTTAGATGAACTAAGTGAAATGGTACAGGACTGTTTGAACGACACTCCTTCATAGTTTTCTTTTCACTAACATAAGAATGAGTTATGTCACACAAAGCACAATGTGCAGTTCCTCTTATCTTTCCAAATACATACCGGAGTTCACCAACTATTCCGCCGTCAGCGTGATAAACTCCCCAAATGGCTTTCAATGACATTAGAAAGTGGACTCCCAGTCCATTACATCCTGAGCTCTTTCCCAGTCTGCGTCGTTGATNACACCGCGTATCTTCATCATTTCTCGAGCAAGTAGCCAATATACTAAGGCCAGTGAACGACGACCCTTGTTATTTGCAGGAAGTGCTAAATCTACATTTCTAAGCCTGTTATTCGCATCACAAATTGCGACTACAGGTAGCCCTGAACTAACTGCTTCTGAAAGTGCTTGTTGATCCGCTGCAGGATCGGTCACAACTATTACTTCAGGTTCGATATATGTTCTTAATCGAGAATTAGTTAGAGTTCCTGGTATGAATCTACCTACAATACGCATTGCACCTATTGTTTGAGCAAATTTTCTAGCTGGTCTCTGACCATATTGACGAGCGCTGACAACCAAGATTCTATCTGCATCGAAATTAGATAAGAATTTAGCAACTGCACGAATCCTTGCATCGGTCTGTCTAACATCAATTATATGGATACCAGTATTATCTTGTCGAACCTCATCTAAAAACTGCTTCATATCAGCAGATTTCTGATTTGTTCCTATGTGCACAGCGTGCGCATCATACATTTCAAGCGGTACAAGTGGAGCTTGGCTTTCATCCATTTAGGTCCCTCAGCAGCGCCGCGACCTAACTTCGATTCATAAGCGCTACGCAAGAGGATGAATCAACTTATCATCAATATTCAAGGTCTGAAAGGTACGTACATTCTCCAGAATCGTGGGACTCCGCGAATGTTATGCATGGTTTTGTTATTGTAGCATAAGTATCAAAGCGGTCGTAGAAGGATGCTTGGTCGATTGGCGCGGTCACACCATAACCGCGTGCCTCAACTTCGAAAATCCAAGCACCGGATATCAAATCTGATTGAGGGAACTGAAACGGTTGTTGAGGGAAATCTTGAGTTGCTTTGACTTCCCAAAATGGATCACCCCCACTTTCTCTGACTCCGGGTTTCCAAAGTTTTGCATGAACATAGCGGTACTCATTAGTTTCATTTCCAACTAATTCTTCAACTACAGAAGAATATGGTAATTGTGCTCTAAAATTAATTACCAACAAAGAGATTGTTTCATCAAAATAAATTATTGTTTCATTAGTGTAGAGTACAGAATCTAAACTATTAGATTCAAATGTGTAGGAGAATCCATAAGTTTCCTCTTTGTTACTTACTTTAGGTTCCTCACGTAATTCCTCCATGAATTCTCTTTGAACTGCTAGTCCAAGACAACCAGTTAAAGTTGTGGAAAGCATCAATATCGACAATGCTAATCCAAACACTCGAACTGATGTCATCAATTACTCCGAAACAGACATGTTTCTTCAATCCACTCTATAGAAGGGCACTGTACAAGCGTCTATCAGGGGGTATTATTTCCGATAAAATGCTCCAGTGACGACGAAAGGAGAACCGAGCTACGGCTTTGACGTTCCCTATGAGTACCGAGGGGCACTTATTCTTCTTCATCAACAACGCGAGGTTCGTGAACTTCTCTGAAGATTACAGTTCCAACTCCTAAGTTTTCACGCAGTGAACGTACAAGACTGAACTTCGCATAGGCCCAGTTTTGATCGTAAGCCATTGCTTCCGGAGTNGTTACTGTCAAATCGTCACCATCGAAAGAAATCTCAAAATCATCACGACCAGTATTCATCTTTAGTAATGTTTCAACACGTTCTGAACGATCTTCNACTACTTTGACAATTTTNTAATTATATTTNAGAGTAGTTCCAGCCAGCGGATGGTTGTAATCAATTCTAGCTCGTCCTGCACTGATAAATTGTAAAACACCTGTACGGCCACCAATTTCAACTGGCGCACCAATTGCTAGAGTACTAGGATCCCTAACACTACGCATCAAAACATTCTGTCCAATAGTCTCTACNANACTAGAATCTCTTTCACCGTATGCATCTACTGGTTCAATCTCGAACTCGTAATCTTTGTCTGCTTCAGCATCATTCAGATGATTCTCAAANCCACTGATAAGACGACCATCTCCAACGATTGTAATCATTGGTTGATATGTACGACTTTCATCGAAAATATCATTCTCCTTTGCAACGTCTTCACGTGTAGTTTCGATAAGTCTCTCAGAACCTGCATCATACAAGTCATAGTCAATGTGAACAATAGAACCAGCATCCATAATTTTGCCTCCGGGCAGCCCGCCGACCTGCTCCCCCTTTTTGATACAAACGGTTATGTCTTTGAGAAAAATTCAACCTAAATTCAGTCTTGNCGACTGATTCTAGGACTGGATAGATAGGCTAGACCTCCACCAATAATAATTAGAATCCAACCAAACCAAACCGCATGTGAACCTTGTAAATCGTGCACAGTGACACGAATTCTGTCTACCTCGCTTGTCTCTCTAAACATCATTGCATCTAACAAATCATTAGATTGGAAAATATCGAGAATAATTATNGTGTCACCAAATAGTCCTACATGTCTGTCAGGTTCNGATCTAGGAGTTACTTGACCGCTTGGGGANTCAAATCGAAGTATCCCCGGATGAAGGGTATCTATTAATTCGCCATTCTTTCTCATTTCGATAACCACTCCCAGATATCCATCACCGACTGGATAATCATAATCGTCATCTTCCAAACTTATCAATTCNACTTCTGTGAATGTGAATTCATATCCATCGTGTTGAACCGGTTGATCCTTACTTAGAGTAACTAAATGNGAGGGATCTGCCCTATCAATCAATGTAGTGGTGAATACATGTCCAACCAACAACAAAAGTATTCCTAAATGNGATAGGTGTGAACCTAATAAACGAAGTCTAGATGAATTTTTCTTAGNCAACATCCCATCTTTTCTTAATTTGGGAATCACATTAAGCGAAGTAATATACAGCTGTCTAATATTTGGTGGTAAAGCAAANATCAGCCATGAAAGTAAGAATATCGATACTGCACCCCTACTGAAACTTGATGTGAACAATAATGATGGNTCTCCAGGTAAGTCTAANTTTTTCTCAAANTATCCTAATAAAATTGAAAAGATTAGAACGAATGAAATTAATATATTTCCTGTTTTGACATCTACAGATTTNCCCCAAGTGTAGAAACTAAGACCGAGTGCTAAGAAAGCGATNAACGGCGCTCCATAAAACTCATGNGCTTCTAAATTAGTACCATCAATTTCAACGGTTANTAGAAGCCATGTTAGAAGTAGATAAGCGGCAGTNCCATACCATGTAATTGCTCTGGCAAATTTCATTCTAGCAGATTTNTCTCTAAAAGGTAGTAATAAGGAGTCGAAATCATCTTCATCATCTGATAGAAGCCAGACTATCAAGAATGGAGACATTCCAGCAATAGCTTGNGGAATAGTCGCTGAAGATGACCAACTTGCGTAAAACATCAGCACTACTCCTGAAAAAATCCATGAGAGAGAAGGCTCTTGTGAATCGCTNGTAATCAATAAAATCATCAGTGATAATGCTAGAATACCAACTGCGGTAGATTCTATCCANATNGAAATTATTGAGATCATAACCAATAATAGAATTGAAAAATTTCTGCGTGTTTCGAAAAACAACTTCTTGTCTTCCAAATGTAAATCATCTACCTGCTGCTTCACTAAAAAGTACACAGTNAAAGCTCCGAGTAGTACCATGACTAACATGTATGATGCTAATTCGAATCCGATTGCACTAGAGTCGATAATATACAGGATACGAATGTAAGGATCTTGGCTATCTGTGCCCAATCCATCTGCTGCAAATGCATGTACTGANGCCCAGACNCCGTTCGCCCTAGTCACCAAAGTCGCATGAATTGCAAGAGCTCCTGCTAATAGCCCAAATGCTGGCGATNCTTTGATTGAAGTTGATGAATCATGTGTAGATCTAGCNTGAATAATNAGTAGTAANGCAAACCAAGGCAAAATTGANCCTGTTTCAACAGGATCCCAAGCCCAGTATCCGCCCCAATCCAGTACAGTATAAGCCCAAAGTCCTCCTAATCCTATACCAATGGTTCCAGCGAAGAAGGCAGCACGCGCCCAATGTAACTGAGATTCATGAATTTCTTTTGCCGATTTACGATTAATAATTCCATCCATTGCAGCAGAAGCTGTTGCCAAACATAGAGCATAATAAAAGAAAACTACGGGAGGATGAATCACCATTAAATCAGTTTGTAATAATGGGTTAAGCTCACTTGGAGTTACCCCATTCGAATTAGCGAAGGGTGCAAGAAACCATGAAATAATTAATATCAANAAAGTGAATCCATGCATTATCCTAACNTTATATTCCAATTCATCATTATCGGTCATGAACCAAGTAACTAGAGAAAGTAAAGCTGCAAACAGCAGCAATGGTCCGGCACGACCTCCCCAAACTGCAGAAATNCGATATAANAATGGAAGATCTGCTCCNCCATACTCTGTAACTAACTTCAACGAAGAAGAATCGAATATGAAAGCTAATACAAGAAGCAAGAATGGAGATACTTGTGCGATTGATGCTAATGTTTTTGTTAGATTATTTCCAGCNTTCTGNTATCTAAATATCTGATTTGCAGAGAANATTATTGCAATAAAGAGCAATAANTGCCCCGAAAATGGAATTATGAAATCACCATCCATAATATTTAGCACGAGAATATCCAAAAGATAGCATGGCAGGAATAATCTTTCTTGCATATAGGCTAGGNCGCCTTAGAAGAATTCTCAGACATACGGCAAGTTTGCCATGAATGCCCATATTACTCATTTCATCAGGGAAACATTGCGCCATTAATGACATGTCATCATCGGATAGGTCAAANAATGCCGACTTACCCCTAAGTATCTTCGAATAAGGAGGGAATTCATTTTTCCACAAACTAGAATATTCTGCTAGGGATGATGAAGAATAATCCCCAGCAGCAATCGCTTTAGCNGCAGTTTCTGCAGCAAAAACCGCTGANTTAAGAGCAAGGTGAGAACCTCCTTCAAATAATGGAGAGGTGAAACCTGCAGCATCNCCAACTAACATCAGTCCATCAGTATGNGTATTTTCATGAGGNCCTGAAATTGGAATTGTTCCTCCNAATGCAGGATTCCCTTTGACCTTCCAAGGAGGAGCGACTTGTTCTAAATCTTTGAAATGAGTGTCTTCAATAAATTCATCCAAACCTTTCTTTGTCCTAGATTTATCTTCAGTAACGAGACCGACATTAGCTCTACCATCACATTTCGGAATCATCCAGACATATCCTTTCTCTGCATATTTAGGCCATATGTAGAAGTCAAGATAATCATCAGTAGGGACCTCAAGCATTTCATATTGCATACCAGCAATAACTTTTGGACGAGGATTTAATTCTAAAATCTTGGAGCAAATACCTGCAACTCCAGATGCATCTATTACTACCTTGGCCTCGATTGGAAAGTTATCTCCTTTACCATCGCATCTCCATCCTACGAACTTATCTCCATCATACATTTTTTCCATACTAGTAAGTTTGTGATTTAAGTTAAGAATTGCTCCTTGAGAAACGGCTTCATCAGCTATCCATCTTTCAAAAAGATGTTTTTCTAGAACATATCCCTCTTCAGTAAGTTTCTTTTCAGTACCATCAGGGAAAATAACTCTAATTCCATGGACTCTTTTGCTGATAACATGGCTTGGTAAATCGAGATTAAGATTAGCACAAGCTACATCAGAAATACATTCACCACAATGAACAGGGGTTCCAATTTCTGCATGATCTTCAATTAAAATTGTAGAAAGACCAGCTCTTGCACTATGTAATGCAGCGTTCCCTCCACCTGGTCCAGCCCCAATTACGAGCACATCACATACGGTCCCGGCCTCTCCCATGATACTAGTCAGGAGGGCCATTAGTCAAAGAATCCGTCGGTCAAATGTCCTATGATTACGAACGAACATATTCAACTAATAAGCGACTCGAATAACCCGATGGCGTGGCGCGACCTCCGAGAATATCTTCTAAATTTGAGAGATTCTGATGAGCTTGTGCGTATCAGTCACCCTGTTGATTGTTATCTAGAAGCCGGTTGTATCGCTGATAAGTTAGTAAAGAAAGGAGGACCTGCAATTATTTTTGATCAACCGAGATTAGCGAATGGAGAAATTAGTAAATTCCCATTGGCAATGAATCTCTTTGGTACCAGAGAAAGGACGAATAAAGCACTCGGAGTTAAAGATCCAAAAGAAATAGGAGAAACAATGGTTGGACTAATGAAGCCAGATATCGGTGGAATACTGAAGAAACCATGGACTGGTTTGGAGTTAGCGTTACAAGGAATGTCAATGGCACCAAAGAAAGTCAGGAAAGGGGCATGTCAGGCAGTTGTTATGAAAGATCCAGATATGACCAAATTACCAATTCCAACAACCTGGCCTATGGATGGAGGGCCTTTCATTACATTACCACTTGTTGTAACTAAAGATCCAAAAACTGGACAGCACAATATGGGAATGTACAGAGGACAAATTTTCGGCGAAAAAGAAATTGGTCTCCATTGGCAAGCACACAAACACGGAGCGGATCATGCTGACGATGTTGGTAAGGAAAACCGTATGCCTGTGGCTATCTGCCTCGGAGGACCTCCTCCAGTAATGTTTAGTGCAATTTCGCCACTACCGGATAATTTGTCAGAATATGAGTTCGCGGGACTTCTAAACAAAAGAAGNCTGAGAATAACAAAGTGTCTCACAAATGACCTNTGGGTTCCGGCAGAGGTTGACTTTGTTATTGAGGGATACACTATTCCCGGAGAAACAAGAACTGAAGGACCATTTGGAGATCATTTTGGTTATTACTGCTTAGAAGAAGAATATCCAGTAATGCATGTCACAGCGATTACTCATAGGAAAAATCCTACAGTTCCCATGACAATTGTAGGAGTACCACCTATGGAAGATGGTTACTTAGGAGAGGCAATAGGAGATGCTTTCAGGCCTGTTTTACAATTTCAACACAGAGATGTTAAAGATTTATTTTTACCACTAGAAACTGGATTTCATAATCTAGCAATTGTTGCTTCAAAACAACGTTATCCACGTCAAGCAAGAAAAACAGCACTAGGATTGATGGGAGCAGGACAAATGATGTTCTTGAAATCAATAATAGCCGTTGATGAAGATCACAATGTGAAGGACTTAGAGGCTCTGCTGAAAGCATTGGACTACAATGTGAGAATTCCTGAAGACTTGATAATACTAGACGGGATGGTAGCTGATTCACTAGCTCATGCCGCTCCATGGCAAAATGTTCATTCAAAACTAATTATTGATGCAACAACACTGACTGATAATGACCCTCGGGCTAATGAACCAAAAATGATGGGATGTCCCGACTCACTAGCAATCTCTGCTTCAGGTGTCGAAGGAGTAACGAAAGCTAAAATGATGGCTTCTTCAATGTTAGTGGTTACAACAAATATCGAGGGAGGGCCACGTCCTGAAACCAGTATGGAGGAAGTCAACGAAGAATCTGCAGCGGCTCAAAGAGAAAAGATTGCGAAAATTCGTGATGATATCTGGGCATTAGAATCTGCAAAGAATTTAAGGTGGCTTTTCATCACTGACGATGATGCTGACTTAGATGATGAACACTGGAGAAGAAGATTACTCTGGCAACTATTCTGTAGGTTCGAAGTATCGAGAGATTTTCACTTCGATGAGAACAAGAAAAGAGTTGCTTGGGATGCTACTGCTCCAATTCCATCCAATGAAGGACCACTCCCTGTAAGAAGATGGCCAGCAGTAACATTGCATGACCCTGATGTTGAAGAAAAAGTGAATAATTGGATGGAAAGAGAGGGATTGTAATGGGAACCAAAGAGATTCTCGAGTTTGTTAAAATTGAGCATACTCTTTTTTCTCTACCATTTGTTCTGATAGGGTATATTTTGGCCCATAATCAATTTGTAGATAATTTACCTCCAACAGAGTTTTCTTGGTTAACATTGGATCTAATATGGATTCTGTTAGCAGCTGTAGGTGCGCGTGGCTTAGCAATGGCTCTGAATCGNATTATTGATCGTGAAATAGACGCTGCTAATCCAAGAACGTCTGGAAGGCACTTAGTTTCTGGAAAATTGACATTGAATACCGCTTGGATATTATCTGCAATTTTCCTAGGAATGCTATTATTCGGTGCTTGGCAACTTAATGAAGTTGCATTGATGATGGCTTGGTTACCAGTACTTGTTTTCGTCATCTATCCTTACACNAAGCGCTATACATGGCTCTGTCATTTATGGCTTGGACTATGCTTAGGTTTAGCTCCAGCAGGAGCATGGGTTGCTGTGGCTGCTGACTTCCATGGATGGGAAGCAATAACTGGAATAAATGGAGGCTCAAACTTACTCTGGTATCCTACAATCTTCTTCATTTCCTTAGGAGTAGCACTCTGGATTACTGCATTTGATATTAATTATGCTAGGATGGATATTGAAAGTGACAGAACCAATGGCATAAATTCATTTCCTGCTAGATTTAGTGAAGAAGCTACTACGAGAACTTCGGTACAGCTAACTTTGTTGTGGTTTGCCTGCTTTGCTATATCAGATCCAATGAATGAAATTTGGTTTTTAGCGGCAGCAGGAATAATGGCTATAGCCAATGTTGTAGTCATTCTAATGAGGGAAAAATTGAATGATTTTCAGACTACTCTGTTCAGAGTTTCGATGTTAACAGGGTGGATTTTATTAGTTGCTGTCATTTTCATGGATCCATCCTTGATCGAGGAAACAGTAGCGTGAATATTGAGTGATTAGATGTTTGTTCTGAAATCAGATTACGGTACTTCCGGAGACCAAGAACAAGCAATTCAAGAATTGATTAAGCAAATTAATGATGGTCAAGAAAGATGTGTCCTAATGGGAGTTACCGGTTCTGGTAAAACATTCGCTATGGCCAATATCATCCAAAGATTACAGATTCCAACATTGATACTTTCTCACAATAAAACACTAGCAAGACAACTGTGGCAAGAAATGAGTGAGCTTTTTCCAGAAAATGCAGTTGAATATTTCGTTAGTTACTATGACTACTATCAACCTGAAGCATATCTTCCAGGAAGAGACATGTACATCGATAAAGAATTACAGATGAATGAGAGAATCGAACAAGAAAGATTCTCCACTGTTGCATCATTAGTTAGTAGGCCTGATGTAATTGCTGTAGGAACTGTTTCTGTAATCTACGGACTTAATCCTCCAGAAGTTTTCCAACAATCACATGTGCGTCTCAGTGTTGGTCAGGAAGCAGACCCTCAAGAAATTGTTAGAGAGTTAGTATCTTTACAATATAGAAGAACTACGGGAGAAATTGTCAGAGGAGATGTCAGACTTCGAGGAGAAGTACTCGATGTATGGATGCCGAGTAGAGATGACCCAATTAGAATTAAATTTGGTTGGGAAGGAATTGAGAGAATACAGGTTTGTGAATCAATATCTTGGGAACCACTTGACGAAATCGAAGAAGCTTGGATTCATCCTAGAGAATTTTATATGACCAGTGAAGAAAAATTTGGAAAGGCTATTGAAGATATAGAGGCTGAATTAGATGAAAGAGTAGATTATTATCACTCAAAAGGTATGGAAATAGAAGCTCATAGAATAGAGCAAAGAACTAAGTTTGACTTAGAGATGTTAACTGAAGTTGGGTCATGCAAAGGTGTTGAAAATTATTCAAGACACTTTGATGGAAGAGAGAAAAATGAAAGAGCATATTGTCTACTTGATTTCTTCTCCACATGTGCAGAACAATTCCATGGAAGTCCTGAGAAATATCTAGTAATAATGGACGAAAGTCATGTGACCCTACCACAGGTTGGAGGGATGTATGGTGGAGATTATTCAAGAAAGAAGAATCTAATCGACCATGGCTTCCGTCTACCTTCTGCCTATGATAATAGACCATTGAGAATAGATGAGTTTCAGGAGTTGATACCTCAAATGCTCTACGTGAGTGCGACTCCTGGAGAAAGAGAACTCAGACACCTAGCAGAAGTAACAAACCAGAATGTACCCAAAGGCCTACTCCATGTGCCAAGTGGTGGAGGTGCTAGGAAAGCTGATATTGACAAAAGGAAAGAACGTGCATTCCTAGATGAAACAATGAAAAATATAGATGGCGTTGTCAAAATGGAAATTAGACCTACAGGTCTTCTAGATCCAGAAATAGATGTCAGACCAACTGAAGGGCAGGTCCAAGATTTAGAAGATGAAATACGCCTACGTGTTGAAGCAAATGAACGAGTGCTAGTAACTGTAATGACGATAAAATTTGCAGAAGAGGTCGCTGAATATCTAAATCGTAATGGATTCAAGGCTCATTATCTACATAGTGAAATTGATACCTTAGAAAGGACTGAAATTATCAAGGCATTAAGACTAGGACATATAGATATCATTGTAGGAATTAATCTCCTTAGAGAAGGACTAGATATTCCTGAAGTAAGTCTAGTAGCAATTTTCGATGCGGATAAAGAAGGTTTTCTTAGAAATGAACGTTCATTACTACAAACCATCGGAAGAGCCTCAAGAAATCAAAATGGAAGGGTTATTCTCTATGCAGATTCTGTTTCAGATGCGATGAAAGCTTCAATAAAACAGACTATTGAAAGAAGAAATAGGCAGAAACTGCATAATGAAGAAAATGGAATCACTCCGAAAACGATTATGAAAGCAATGCCAATTATGAATTCCGAATCTGATGATCTTATGGCAGGAGTTGCCGGAAAAGGTGCCGGAGGAGGAAGAAGATTAGTTGCTAAGAAGCCGGGTAAGAAAGGNGTGGAAGGATTAGCCAAGAAATTCGCACTTGGGGCTTCAGGTTGGAACTCAACAGGTTCTGTTCTAGATAATATTAGTCAGCCAGATTGGTTTGATGATGAAGACAATTTCAGTAGCCTAATCGGCGATGAGTCCATCGAAAANAGTGATGAAAAACTNAAATTAATCTCCAAAATGGAAAAAGAAATGAAAGCTGCTGCTGCAAGATTAGATTTTGAGAGAGCTGCTCAAATTAGAGACCGAATCTATCAGTTAGAGAATCCGACTAATTGAATACGAGATAGTATGGCGAGGGTATTGTGTCGACCTACTCTCGTGATGATTTCACTGCCCCGGTGGAAGATTATGACTTTCAGAAAATCGATGATGTCAGCAGTCTGATAGATCAAATGTCTAAAGCAGGTGGATTCACAGCTACTAAGTTAGCTCATGCAAGAGACATTCTGAGAATTAGCACTAAGAAAACCGATGAAGGAATTCTGAATTGGCTATCTTTTCCAGCTTGTTTGTGCGCAACAGGTACGAGGGGTTTCTTCCTTGAAGCCATAAAAAGAAAGGCATTCAATGTTATTATCACTACTTGCGGTACACTNGACCATGATATTGCTAGAACCTATCAGGATTATTTCCATGGTGACTTCAGTCTCGACGACATAGCGCTTGGAGAAGAAGGATTGAATAGACTTGGTAATGTTATAGTACCAAACGAATGCTATGGAGATATTCTGGAGAAAAGGGTTCTCCCTTGGTTAGATGATATCGAAAAAGAAAGAATAGAACAGAATCCTGAAAATCCATGGTTGGGTTTTGGTTCTGTTGAACTTTGCTGGGCTATGGGAGATCGAATAGANGATGATACATCGCTATTATATTGGGTAGCTAAGCATAGAATTCCTATGATAATTCCTGGCTTATCTGATGGTTCCATAGGAGCCCAATTATTCATGCATAGACAAAAAAGTCCCAATTTCATGGTAGATTTNCTAGCTGATGAGCAGATTCTATCAGACCTNACATGGACAGCTGAAGAATCTCATGCTCTAATGGTCGGTGGAGGTATCTCAAAACATCATGTAATTTGGTGGAATCAATACAGAGATGGGTTAGATTCTGCTGTTGGGATTACAACTGCTCCAGAACATGATGGTTCATTATCCGGTGCTAGATTAAAAGAAGCTATTTCATGGGGNAAAATAAGGCCTGAAGCGCCTCAAGTNGTCGTAGAAGGTGATGCAAGTGTGCTATTGCCGCTATTAGGGGCAGATTTATTCAAAAATTAANNGAAAAAGTTAATTTTTGGCTTAATTTCGCTATTTTCATAAACCTAAATTATTGGTTTTTGCTAGTTCTTGCCGACACAATGGCTAAGAACGGACATAGATGCCGGCTTTGTTATGTCCGTTGAATCGATGGTACAAGGAATGATAGATGCACTAACAGAAGCCATGTCCGATGCTGCAAAGCACGACAAGGGTAACGCCGCTGCTGGAACACGTGTTCGTAAAGCAATGCAAGCTGCAAAAGCTTCAGCACAAGAAGTACGTGCTAAAGTCCAAGCAGACAAGAACAACAAGTAAGTCTGTCAAGACTTCTAGTTATTATGATCTGGCTCTGAATGGAGTTTTTTAGTGTGAGCTAAGAACTCCATCAGAGCCACTCTCATTGGAGTCAAGGGCCTCCATCCTTCTTCCCTACCAGCATTTTTCATTGCTTCATGTAATGGTTCAAGATCTGGTCTTTTTCTTTCGCCCTCAAACTGATTTGCTGCAGGACTTGGGATTTCAGACAAAGATTCGATTGTATGTGAATGTGTNATAGCATTTGTAAAACGATTCCANANTAATTTGATTTCAGATATAACAGGTTCCGGACCCCAAGCCCTTCTACCACATAGATCAATTACTCCCTGAGCAAAAGCATCTGTATCTGCCATCACTAGCAAAGAAATTGCATCAGTTGTATCTCTAATGTGAACCCAATGTTTGGGTTTAACTTCAGGAGTAATTTCATGAGTTCCATCTTTAATCCATTGGACCCATTCTTCTACATCCTCAGGNCCCCATCCCTGCCCTCCTTCCGGTATCATCAAGTCATGAATTCTAATTACTAATCCTGCACCNTTNATTTCTGAAAAGTTACCACTACGAAAATCATCATTTTCAGCAATNATTGCTACATCTACAGATTCATCAGCAGCATATTTACCAAGACCGACCGTAATATCTGCTTCTTCGGAACTGGAAGTAAATAATGCACCAGCTCTATCTAATCTATCTTTGAGTGCTAAGAAGAAATTATCTACTTCTCCAAGAAGGTTCACCTTCTTTGACATGATTACACCCGTAACTATCCAAAAGGGGTTACAGTATCATACTGCCGCAATTGCTTCAGTTTCTGCAAAAGCAATCAAACAGTCTCTGACTACCTCGATTACAAGATCAATTTCATCGGAAGTAATACCGAAATGAGGAGTGAAACGAAGCGCATTCTGACCTCCATGGATAACACCTAAGCCATGGATACGACACCATTCTTCAACACAATCAAATCCAACTACTGGCAATCTGTCTGGATCTAATTCTGCACACAGTAGTAATCCAGAGCCTTGTACTAGAGAAATATCATTAGGGAACTCATCTCTTAATTTTCCAAGCTTCTCGACAAATTCCTCTCCTCTTTCTAGGATGTTAGTACGTAATTCAGGTGTTATTCTACTCAATACCTCAACAGCGGTTTCCAATGCTCTAGGGTTTGTAGTCATAGTGTTTCCATAAATACCAACAACATACAATTCTGCTGCTTTTTCAGACAAACCTAGAACAGATAGAGGATACTGACCAGCATTGAGTGCCTTTGACCAAGCCTCTAAATCAGGAACCTCGGCAGTCTGGAATCCTGGATAATCAACTATTGAAAGGCATCCTTTTCCACGGAAACCTGCTTGGATAGAATCAACCAACAGCAAACTACCGTGTTCATTTGTTAGCCTACGTGCTTCATCGTAGAACTCACGACTAATGTCCTGACCAGGAGAGCCTTCTCCCTGCACTGGCTCCATAGCTAGTAACTCGATGAAGAAACCTTCTGATTCTGCTCTATCAAATGCTGATTGAAGATCTTCAATGTTGTTTGGTTCAACGATTATAATACTCTCACGATCTCTAAAAGTTGCTAAATTACTAATATATTTCTTCTTGCATGAATCTGAAATTGTAGCCGGACGTTGAGTTCTTCCATGGAATGCTTGTTTCAGAGCTATTTTCTTGATTGGTTTGCCTTCATGCCTTCCACCCGGCCCAGTCATCAAATTTGCATTAACATCTGCAATTCTCATTCCAATTGTAACAGACTCCGAACCACTATTCATACAGACAAATTTAGAAAATGGGCATTCTGCGCGTGAATAACCCACTTCTTTTCGCAGAGCTTCTGCCAATCTTTTCTGACTAAATGATGCAGTCATGACGTTTGCCATAACCCAATTCTTCGACATTGCTCCAATCACATTTTCTGGACCGTGCCCTCCACCGAGCATTCCGTATCCTCCATTATCATGTAGAACAGCACCGTGAGATGTCACTATCCATGGACCACGTGCNGCAATAGCAACGTATGGATTAACTGTAGCAGGAGCATAGAAATTAACATAATCAGATTGTAAATGAGTAATAAGGTCAGATTCGTCCATCATCATATATTCAGAACCAAATTCTTCAAGATGCTGTTTGTGAACTTCAGATGCTTCGGAAATGGCACGTATCAAATTCTGATCTTTTGATGAAAAACGAATGATAATGTCATCTTTCAGACCTACTGTTTTTTTGTTCCCTGTATTATTGCGGATTTCCGCCAGTTGAGCAATCACATCTGACATGAACACTCCGAACGCTAGGATATTCATGAATATATGCTGTATTAGAGCTGACATATTAGCAAAATACGACATTTATTTTTGCTACAATCCTGGAAAAACTCAATTTCTGATAATCATACATAAAATTAAACTAACTTTAGTTTTTCAATTGGATTTTTCAATTATAATAAAAAAAATCAATTGGATTATCAGTCTTTACTAGCGCATAGTATAAGTGCTAATTCTACGACTCGAGCCTAGGAGAAGAGCGACGGGATGCATCACTCCAATGAATTGAGGAAGAAAAATGAGCGAAGAAATAAGAATACAAGAGCTACTACAAAGAGACGTATATGTGGGAGAAACTTTGGTTGGAACAATCACTGGGGAAAGATTCCACCCACGAGATGAATGTGTACAATCAGTTAGAATTCAAGTAACTGATGATATTGCAGGAGAATATATGAGAAAACCTGCAGAATACGCACCACTCTCAAAAGAATTAGTACACAGCGTTAGACCTGATGGCAGCGTTAAATTGACTAAATCCATCAGAGAATTACAACGAAGGTGGAGAAATACTGTAAGAATTAATGAAAAGCTGTATGCACCTGATGAATTACTAGATAGAGCCGTTCTAGATAATGATGGCTTAGATATTGGTAATGTAATCGAAATGAAAAAGACGAAGAGAACTTTCAAGGGAGTTGTAGTAAAAACACACTACACTGTTAGAGATAGATATGATCTGCCAGAAACAATCATTGTCCCTGTAGCTCAATTAGGTAGAACTACAGCTAGATTGGACGAAGTAATACTAAGATGTTCAACAAAGCGTCTTGTAACACTTCCAACGTATCTAAAACTAAATCATCCTGACTATGAAGACGAATGAAATAGTTTACACTAAAAGAAAAATTGGTGGGCATGACAGGATTTGAACCTGTGGCCTCCCCGTTATCAGCGGGGTGCTCCAGCCAAACTAAGCTACACGCCCTAAAGCAGAGTCGGCGAAATCAAGTCCTATTTTGAAGATGTCCCCTGTCTAATCATGAGTTTCTTTCGAATAATAATTGTTTCATCTGGCGGCAGAGTCATGAAGTACCTGCCCGTCGAGCGGCTCACACATGGTGGTCGTGAGTGGTTCTTCGGGCCGTGATGTAGCAGAAGCCTTGGCTCCACTTTTGGGCATGCAGTACATCGAACTGGTAACAAGAAGATTCCCTGATAGTGAAGGATACGTACGTATTCCAGAAGATGCAATTGATTCAATTCGTGCCGAACCAGTAATTTTGGTCTCTAACACGTATCCCGATTCAGGTATTCTTCAAACAATTCTTCTGCTAGAGGCTATTGGAGATGTGAGAAAAGGTGATCTGAAAAATCTCAAAGGAGTTGAACCGCAAAGCTTGCCAGATGTTGGTTCTGGAGTATATCTAGCAATACCTTACTATGGATACTCAAGACAAGATAAAAGATTCTCGAAAGGAGAAGTGATTTCTGCTAAAGTTATTGCAGAATTATTTTCTCGAAGTTGTGATGGTATGGTAATCCTTGATTTACACGCACCTGCTGTACTTGAGGACATGGATTTCCCGGTAAAATTTGTTAGTGCAATGCCAGAAGTTGCTGAAAGGCTTGCTAACAAAGTCAATCCTGATTTCATATTAAGTCCAGATAAGGGGGCTATCAATAGAGCTACAGAGGTTGCAAATTTGATTGGATGTGAATTTAGTTATCTCGAGAAAACGAGAATTGATGCTCATACCATAGAACACACGCCTAAAGATCTAGATGTCAATGGGAAAGTAGTGGCTATCGTTGATGATATGATTAGTACCGGCGGAACAATTTGTAGAGCCAGTGATGCTTTGAGAAGGCAAGGAGCAAAGGAAGTCCATGCAGCATGCACACATGGACTGTTTACAGGAGGCGCAATATCTCGTCTAGCAAATCATGTAGATGGGGTACACAGCACTGATTCGTTGCCAAATCCAAGAGCAGTAGTTAGCTCGGCACCAGCATTAGCAAGAGGGATAAAAGAGCTATTAGAGTGAATGTTTGACTAGTAAAATTTAGACAATTTACAATATTCCACTCTGTATTAATTATCCGTTCCGTTTATATCGTCCACGTCCTGCGCCGGCTTACCCAAACATGAGGAGTAGTTCCAATGAGTGTACATATAGCATTTGAAACCCCACAAGACGTACAAGAGCAAGTCTATGAGATGGTAAAGTCTCTAGGTAAAGATGGTAAAGGCCGCCTAAAGAAAGGCGCTAACGAAGTTACCAAAGCNGCAGAGCGTGGTACTGCTCAGATGATNGTAATGGCTGAGAACGTAAATCCTGGAGAACTTCTAGCNCATATCCCNATGATATGCAAGGAGAANTCAATACCTTTCATTTACGTAAACGANCAAGCATACCTAGCAGAAGCTGCTGGNATGACAACTGGAACACGTACTGCNGCAATTGCAGTTATGTCAGTAGANAAAGATGGAATGGACAGATTCAANGAAGTCAAGTCTCACTATGAGACAATGACTGCCTGAGTTTTCTAAANAAATAACTGGAGGAAAAAGATATGGCAGTAGAATCATGGCCAGCAGAGGTCGTTGAAATTGTCGGCAGAACCGGTATGACTGGTGAAGCAACTCAAGTTAAGGTTAGAGTTGATGACTCAAACAACCCACGTGACATTGGACGTATTATTTCTCGTAATGTAGTAGGACCTGTTCGTGTTGGAGATATTTTGATGCTCAAAGATACAGGTCGTGAGGCACGACGTTTAGGACGCTGAGGTGATTAAGTATGCCAGAACGTAGAATATGCAGTTTCTCACATGAAGAAATTGAACCTGGAACAGGTATAATGTATGTCAAAAAA
>NZDA01000044.1 GCA_002686525.1 Methanobacteriota archaeon
GACCACAGGTAGGCCAAAAATTGGAGATTTTGTTTGTGTTTCTAATGAAGATAAAGACAATATTCTTGCCATAGTTTCCTCATTAGAAAAGCGCTCTAATCATCCATATGCAAGAGCGATAATTTCCTTGGCAGAAGAATCGGAAATTAAACCAAAGAGAGTGACTGGTATCAAGGATGGAGAAGCTGGGGTTTCTGGTAAGTTAGGTGCTAAAGAATTAATTTTTGGTAGAGTTGATTGGTTGGAATCCCAGAAAATAGAGATGTCCGATGAATTACAAGATGTCTTAGAATCAGCGCGAAAGAAAGGTCATGGAGTCAGTGTCCTATCAATGGATGGCAGATCAGTGGCCGCTTTCACGTTCGTTCATGATGATGCTAGAGAAGGTGTTTCAGAGATGGTTCAGTCATTACAGAATGAAGGGATAATTGTTGAGATTCTTAGCGGAGACGAACAATCCTCAGTAGAATCTTTTGCTAAGAAGATAGGAATNGATCCCAATATNTGTAGAGGTAATGTTGACCCTGAAGGCAAAGCTCANTGGGTTTTGGAAAGAAGTAAGGCACGNAAAACTTTGATGGCTGGTGATGGTTTCAACGATGCAGGCGCCTTAGCAGCAGCGAATATTGGGGTTGCAGTAGGTAGTGGTGATCAAGTAAATCTAGAAGCTGCAGATGTANTAATTCCTGGCGANGACCCTAGAGTNATTGTTGAATTACTCCAACTCGCTAAAAGAACAAAGTTAATTGTGAATATAAATATCATAATTTCAGTAATTGTTACTTTAATCCTAGTCGCTACTACANTAGCCGGTTTCAATACAAGTATTGCNGCAGGAATTGCTATTCATGAAGCAAGTGCATTTTTGGTAATTATCAATGGAATGTTTGTTTCAAGTAATACAGATAATAAAGGTAGGATTGCGGTATTAGTAAATCTCGTTAAAGATTTGGTTAATGATATTAAGGACGCATTTTTGGCACTTTACAAGACCAATAATACGACCGCTTGATAACCAATAAGGGGTAGCGAGGTATATGTCTGATTCACTAGAGGTCGAGTCGAAACACGTTGCCCCTTTGGCGGAATGTGCACATTGTGGTCATATGTTACCGCCAGGTCTTGGTGAAATTGAATGTGAAATATGTGGGGCAATTTGTCGAGTNTCNCATCAACCAACAGTTGATGCACTGATTGAAGAATCTGTNCCNTGCCCTCATTGTAATATGATTCTAGTTGCTGGAACNGATGAGAGACCAATCGCTCTAACNTGTAGCGGTTGTACTGGAGTATTCACATTAACCCCGAAAGTTTTGAAGGTTGAAATTGAATGTCCAGGTTGTGAAAGAAAGTTACGTATCAGACCTCGTCCAGGGACNCGNCAATTGGATTGTCCTGCCTGTGATTCTGCATTCAATGTGACATTCTGAGATAGNTGAATANANNCTCTGTATATTCTTCAAACCCTANCAAAATAGGGATTATAGCCAGAATTACNACCATCGCTATCATATAGTNAAGAAATACCGTAATGATGGGGATGGGTACCCATGAGTGAGAGCAAGTCGCCAAAAGGGAATGATACCGAAGGTATCGATGAACTTTCTAGTCTCCGTGCTCAGCATGTTCTCTCTGCATCTTCTTCCATGGATTCTGTTGCGAGAGCTCGTGATAGATTAGACGAAGAATCAAAATTAAGATCGAGNATTCGTAGAGAACGTAGAATGCGTATTGCAGAAATGACAGAAAGAGTTTCTGGGATGCATGGGGCTATTAGAAAAGCCAACGAAATCCTATTCGAAGAACAGCTTCAGAATATTGAAGCAGATTTGAGAGCGAGTCTCGAAGAAGAAATGGAGAGACTTGAAACAGAAGCTCTCGAAAGAGAAGANAGAATTCTTCGTGAAGANATGCTCCANCGNTTACGTCGTGAAGANAATCGTTTGAGAGANCAACTTGACTTAGAAAGAGATAGNCGAATTGAGGCACATACTTCTAAACTTCGAAATCGATTGAAATCTGAGATGGAGGTTGAATTAACTCGTAGACAGGCATTTTTGAGTGAAAGATTAGAATTAGAAGCTAATCAAGANGTTGAAAGAATGGAAAGAAGAGTTGAGATGGATCTTCGAGAAGTTATGGAATCACAAGTTCATCGTAAAGTAGAGGCATATCGTCTTGATCAAGAAATTCAAATGAGAGAAAGATTGGCNGAAGCAAGGAAAGCCAGAGAAACAGAGTTNGACAANCAACTCAAAGTGGAACGTAAATCATTAGAGAAAGAGATGTTAACAGANGTTGATGTCAGAATCAAGTCTCTTGAAGAAGAAGCGGAGCAGAATGCCTTAGCAGATCTTGACAGGAGATTTAGAGCAGAGAGGAAAACTATGGAAGCAGCATTATCACTTCGNCGTCAAGAATTAGCTCTTGAAAGTGAAGTAGAGATGGAGCAGAGAGTAGTCAATTTCGCTAAAGAAAGAGAAAANGAATTACTCAGTACTATTGAAGAGCAATTTTCTAAGAGAACTGATATCTCGAAAAAAGAAGTTAACGAGATAATGAAATCCTTAGAATCTGAATTGAAAGTTAAGTTAGAAAAAATAATGCTAGAGGCTAAACAGACAGCACTTGAAAGAGTGAAAGAAGATTAATTTCCACTTATTCTTTGGATTCTAAGGTCTGCCTCTTTTGCAAAATCCCATAAGTTTTGACTGGCAGGATTAGATTTATTTGGCTTTTTAGCAATTACAATCGGCGCACCTTCTAGAGGGGATTCCGCAATTGAAACAGATCTAGCAATCTGAGTAGTAAAGACTCGATCTCCGAAATACTTCCTCGCTTGCTCTGTTACAGTTTCACATAATTTACTTCTAGTTTGNACCATAGTTAGTAGAATACCAAATAATCTTAGGTCTGGATTTACAGCCTTTTGAACATCCTTTATCATATTCATTAATTGTCCCATTCCCTCCAAAGCATAGAACTCTGCTTGTATTGGAATTAGTACCCATTGCGCAGCAGTCAGTGCATTTGTAGTCAATAACCCCAGTGATGCAGGTGTATCAATGATAATCACATCAAAATGCTCTTCGGCTTGTACAAGTACAGATTTCAATCTCGCTTCTCTCCCGAATCTTGTTGCCAAGTCAATTTCAACTCCTGAAAGATCTAGATCTGCTGGTAAAATCCACAAATTATTGATCGAAATTTCTTTTGGAGGCCCTCTCTTTTTCTCTGGATTATGTTTCCTCCAGGATTTTTTCATTGATTGAGTAAGATTTCCGGGCCCTAGTAGGCATTGATTCAGGCTGACTTGTGTTCCATCAATCCCTCCCTTGAACAGTTCATTCATTGTAGGCCCTAATGTTCTCTTATCTATTCCAAATGTGGTTGCTACGTTCCCTTTTGGGTCTAAATCAATCAGTAGAACACGCCTAGCTCTTATTCCCATTTCTGCATTACCCGTAGCTAGAGAGGATGCCAAATTTACTGCTGTAGTAGTCTTCGAACAACCACCTTTGTGGTTAACGACTGCAATAACAATCGGCTTCGCCATGTTCTCCACTAGTAGCCTGGGATGGTCGAAGGTGTTCAATCCTGTTGGCTAGATTCTCACTGAATTACCGGTACTGGTACTTCTGAAAGGATCTTTCGCATTAGGTGTTGACCTGTTACACCACGAATCTTTGATTCAGGTTTCAATACTATTCTGTGACTTACAACTTGAAGTGCAACATTCTTGATATCATCAGGAATAACATAGTCTCTTCCGTCAATTGCAGCACTTGCACGACTGGTCTTGAATAGTGACTGACTTGCACGAGGTGAAGCACCCGTAATCACTCTGTGATCTTCACGAGTTCGGTGTACTAATTCCACAATGTAAGACATGATTGCAGGGTCTACGTGTACTGTTTCCAGTGCCTTTTGCATTGCAACAACTTTCTTTGGTGAAGTAATTTGTTCAACATCGTGAGCATCCTTACCTCGAAGTTTTCTTCTTTGAAGAATTGCTTTCTCTTCCTGTCTGTTTGGGTAACCCATTGACATCTTCATCAAGAAACGGTCCATTTGAGCTTCTGGTAGTGGATATGTTCCTTCTTGTTCGATAGGGTTCTGTGTAGCCATTGTAATGAATGGAGCAGGTAATTTGTGGGTAATACCTTCAATGGTTACTTGCTTTTCTTCCATCGCTTCCAGCAAAGCAGCTTGTGTCTTTGGTGGAGCACGGTTAATCTCGTCAGCTAGTAGAACGTTTGTGAATAGTGGACCAGGACGTAGTTTGAACTCTCCAGCCTGTTGATCATACATGTATGTCCCCATGATATCTGCTGGTAGAAGATCAGGAGTAAATTGAACACGCTTGAACTTACAACCAAGAGAAGTAGCGAAGGTATTTGCCATCAAAGTTTTAGCCAATCCAGGAAAATCCTCAATCAACATATTACCGTTTGAAAGTATACCAACTGATATTCTTCTGAGGTTTTCTTGCTTACCAATAATTACCTTAGAAACTTCATTCATTAATGCATTTGAAATCTGCGAAACCGTCTGAATTAACTCACGGGATTTCGGGTCACTGGCTGCCATAGTCATCTTTCAACACCTTCTAACATCCACCTGCCCCGTTTTTTAATACTAAAGTGTTGGGTGTCTATGCACTAGTTTTGCATCGTATTTCTAACGTCCCCAGAAGTGGTCTTCTTTACGGTGAATCTCAATTAATTCTTCCAAAACTTCCTCTTCAGCAGCCGAGAGGTCCATCTTTCTGAGCTTCTTTGCATGTGAAGCAGGTATGTCAACTAACATGATATCATCTTCTTCAAGTTGCCTTCCTACAGTGACTCCATCTATTGCAACAGCTACTTCAGATCCTTGCAATGCTTCTTTCATTGAATCCTGACCAGATCGAATTGATTTGATTCTACCAATCCTGTTCCCTTCTTTTAGTAAATATTGACCAACATGTATTCTTCCTGCGAGTACTCTCACTCCAATTACTGCTGGTTTACTTGCACGGAATGTATGATCAGGAAGGAATCTAATTCTTCCAGGATAAACAACAACTTCTCTAGATTCTTCTTCTAGTTCCTTTGTTCTCATCTCTACCCATTCTTCTCTTTCTTCTAGAATACGATAAATAATATCCGAGCCTATGTATTTGACACCGTTTTCCGAATTATCGATTTCAGTTTGTGCATCCGCCAGTACATCAGTTGCGAATGCCAAAATAATTCGATGAAGTGGATCTTTTGCGTTCTCAGCAGATCTTACATCTCTACGATTCACTTTTCCAATTGTAGCATGTCGAATAGGCAAATCAAGTTCTTTCAGTTCTTTTGCTAGGGCTTCTAAACCACCAACAGTATCTGCTTTGATGGTGACTCCTTCTTCATCTAACTCGATAGATAGATTTGCTTCATTATTCGCTGCATTAAGAGCCTCTAGGCGCTCTTCATCAGTATTTACGACTCTTAGTGTAGTTCCAGCAAGAACACCGTCTATATCCGGTGCTGAGACTTTCAAACCAGATGCTGCATGAGCAATATCTGAATCGTCCCACCTATCTCCTGCATCTCTCATTTCAGACATGCCTCTTGGAGAAAACATTCCACGCACTCGAGTAGAAATTCCNCCTTCTTGAGTAACTAGAACAATTTCATCACCCTTACGGATAGAGCCACGATANAGAATGACATCCAGAGTCTTACCAAGACCTCTTTCTTCTTTCATTTCTAGAACAGTTCCCTCTCCTGCGCCTCCAACATCTTTCAGTTTGTCACTGAGATATCTTTCCGCCATTCCAATTACNACTGCTAATAGATCTTGGATACCTTCGCCTTCTTTCGCTGAAATTGGCACTAAGGCAATTTCTTTTGTGAAATCTTTGACCTTATCATAGCGTTCGATATTGAAACCATGTTCTGCAAAAGAGCCGACTAAGTCCCAATATCTCTGGTCAAAGTAACCCATAGTATCCTTTGTTTGATTCCTAATTGCCAGTGCCATAGGTCTGTCTCTAACAGATTGCCAGCCATGTATTCTGTCGACTTTATTCGCTGCAATGACGAAAGGTGTTTTTGAGTTCTTCAAAATGCGAATTGATTCAATTGTTTGTGGCATGCATCCATCATGAATGTCTACCATCAGTATCGCAACATCGGCTAATGAACCACCTCTAGTTCTTAGAGTAGAGAACGAATGGTGACCTGGAGTATCAATAAAAAGAAGTCCAGGTGAATCAAATGTTTTTCCTCCCATTAGAGGGGAGCATAATTCGTTCAACAAATCTGCTGGAACTTCTGTAGCTCCAATATGTTGAGTGATTCCACCTGCTTCTCTGTCCATTACCGAAGCTTGTCTGCCAGAACCAAGAGAACGAATATGATCCAGTAGACTAGTTTTACCGTGATCTACATGCCCTAAAACAGAAACAATTGGCTGTCTACGGTTTTCCATCGTGACCACCTCATATTCCTTCCTCAATTAATTGAATTGTTTTATTCGTAGATTTGTGACTCTGCATCTAATACCCAGTCACATAGTCCATCTGGGAACCATAGTCCAAGTTCGAATGCTGCAGTATCTTCCCCATCACTTCCGTGAATGATGTTGTGACCAATATCCATAGCCCAGTCTCCACGAATCGTTCCGGGTGCTGCTTCTCTACCATTAGTTGGTCCAATGATGTTACGAGCAACAGAAATTGCATCTACACCAGTCCAAGCCATAGCTACAACAGGTCCTGAAGTGATGAACTCGATAAGTCCGGAATAGAATGGGCGTTCTGAGTGAACTGCGTAGTGAGCTTCTGCTAATTCTATTGAAGGAATAAGTTGACGAAGACCAACCATACGTAGTCCCTT
>NZDA01000045.1 GCA_002686525.1 Methanobacteriota archaeon
TTTCGAAGATCAAGATGGATTCATTGTCGAATATCTCTGGACATTTGAGGAAGGAGTAAACATTGGAGGTTCTGGAATGACTCTGACATCAGACTTCTCAGTTACAGAGTCGTTAGAAAGAAACCCAATAATTGGATGGAAAGAACCGGGGATAAAAAATATCAGTTTAGAAGTAACTGATGATGATGGCAATAGCTCCACTGCTACAATACAGGTACTAGTGGTCAATCAACGTCCTGTAGCAGTATTTACAAGACCTAGTGACGGATTCGTAGATACTGAGTATATTTTTGAAAGTTTATCTTTTGATCCTGATGGCAATAGCTCTATGTTAGAGATAATATGGAATATTTCAGCATTTGAAGAAGAAGTGTATAACGTTTCGACTGTATATCATACATTTACATCACCAGGTTTGTATAGCGTTAGTTTAACTGTAATTGATGAAAGAGGGATGGAGTCAGCCAAGAAATCTTATACGCTCAGAATTGATAATCCGTTGCCAGTTCCTGAGATAAATTTCAGACAACCAAGTGTGAATGGAAGTAGTTTAGATACAATACCTGAAGACTATTCACAAATTTCTTGGCAAGTTCCTTTTACCGAAAATGGAGGAGGATTTGTTGCTCCCAATATGCCCTTACTATTTGATGGTTCAAATAGTTATGACTCAGATCCAATTTTCCAAGGAATGACCTCAACAAATCAAGATGACCCAGATTGGAATGGAATAACAAGATGGATTTGGGACTTTGGAGATTCATCGCCCGTTAAAGAAGGGGTTGAGGTATGGCATCATTATCAAATCCCTGGAACATACAAAGTTAGGTTGACTGTTGTCGATGGATTTGAAGCAGGAGAAACCAATACCACCACTATGATGATTTACGTTTCAAGAACTCCAGAGATTATTACTAACGACCCCACAGGTTTGGAATATGTAATTGTAGGAGAGATTGTTGATCTTGATGCTGAAGTAGTTGATAGAGACCTCCAAGATGGCATTGAAGCTTGGTTAGATATCGATGTAAATGAAGACTCAGATGGCGATGGCAACTTCGAGAATGATAAAGATCGATATCTATCCAGTGAACCTGTAATAAGATGGGACTTGAATATTGCAACTGATGGAATAGATAATGACGGCAACACCATGAACGATTTTGTTTGGGGTGAGCAAGTGTGGAAATTACCTGAATACCAACCGTTAGTGATTCTGCTTGAAACATGTGATGGAGTAGACGTTTGTTCAAGTAAGCAATTTGAGATTACTGTTCTCAGTATAGAAGAGGATGATGGCCCACTATCAATTTCAGATTTAACTTGGGAAGACTTTGTTCCTGACGCAGGAAGTGCTGGTTTACTAGCACTGATAGCCACAGTGTTATTATTAGGATGGCTAATAATGAGACAGAAAGATGAAGAAGAATTGGATGCTAAGAGTAGTACTGAAACTTATGATGTTCAAGAAGTTGAGGCAGAAGGTGGATTACCAGGAATGGATCAACATAATCCTCCACCTCAACCAAAATATTTGACAGTTGAAGAACGAAGAAACAAAGAATCAGGATACATCCGACCTATCAGGACTAGAAGGAAATGATTGATTTGGTTTTGAAGAAAAAGTTGATTGCGGTATTCCTAAAATCCTGCTTTTTAATGCCTATGTTCTTGATTACAATAGCCATTAGTATGTCTCCGATAGTTCAGGCTGAGAGTGTTTGTGATGTACCTGCAAGCAATAACTGGGAAGTCGATGAAAAAGTAAATTATCACCAATTGGTGGACAATTTCTGGGAAGTAGATATTGATAATGATAATTCATATATTTATCAACCAATTACTCAAGATTTTAGTTCTGAAATCAGTGTCAGAAATGATTCTGCAAGTGCGATTAGTTTTGTTCTAACGCCAGGGAAATCTTACACATTCTGTTACTCATTTTCTGAAGATCAAGACTCACCGCCATCCAATGGTGCCAAAGCAGACGTATACCTGATGACTGAGGGTAACTGGGAATTTTATCGTGGTAATTACGAATTACGTTATGAAAACTGGTTGGAAGAAATAGGATTTCTCCCAGTTGAATTCAGAGATACCATTACTTGGATGCCTTTCAGAGATGTACATTCATATGAAAAGGTCACTTCAAACTTTTTTTCTGTGGCGGTAGATACTCAATATTCATCATCATGGTTAGGAAATGAGAGGATTGAATATTTCCTAGTTTTTGATAATTGGGATAATAACAGAAATACTGACCAAAAGGCTGCTGGAGGAGATTTGAATATTGAATTACTAGTTGACGTAGAAGACAGATTAGTTTTACCCAAATTTACTGCATACGTATTGGTAGCTGTTCTACCTTTATCCTGTTTAATCGTACCATTAGTTATCAATAGTAAATACCATTCTTATGGTATCAACAAAGATGATGAAATAGAGGAAACAGACATTCCTATTTTAGATAATTAATTGTACTCTAATAATTTCCATGCTGTCTTTAAGTCACTGGTATTGATTCTTCCTTGCTGAGCGAGGTACCAACCATTTTCCATTGTTGTATAAACTATACTTTGATTCAACAAGGGTGCATGAATTCTTGTCCAATCTCCACCTGCACCAATACCCATAATTGCTAATTTATTTTCTGAGTTTTTGGTTCTCCAAGCTACATCAAATAATTTTAACGCATCCTTTTTCCCATCTGTATTATATACAATTTTTATTATATCACCCATCTCTGAAAACTCATTAATTTCATCAATAATTTCATCCGGAGAACTAGGTAATCTATCGAAATGATTAGAAGAAATTATCTTTGTATTTTCACCGGCTAACTTAACCAATTTTTCCCTTTGTTTTGGATCAATGTCTAATTCTAGATCTATCCAACTAACTCCACTTTTAATTGCCTTAGTAAGAACATTAATTCTCTCTTTTTCATCACCTGGGAAATATCCACCCTGTCTTTCCGGCCTACATGTTAAGATCACAGGTAATTCAATACCAGTTCTAAATGAAACTAATGAGGAATCTAAATCAACAGAATCAATAGACTGAGGAATAAATTCTGGAGGGATATAAACTGATTTTTTATTATCATCATTATCTGATTTAATATCTTCATCTGGTTTTTTCTCTTGCTCAATTACCCATAATTTATCTAAGCGAACTTCGACAATATCTGCGCCTACAGCAGTGGCTCTAGCTGCGTCTTTCACCATCTCATCAACGGTACAGCCCGTCAAAGTGACGCATATCAAGGGCAAACTCATTGATGGGGCGAGAAATGAAGTCCGTTTAATCGTGCCGAGGGTTTTATCAGAGAAAATAATCTTGATTGTCTGTTTTTAGCCTTATTTGGGCATATTTAGTGAAAGATATCGAAAGCATTCAATAACCCCCTGACACCCCATTAACATAGTTAAATTGAGGGTTCCTTTAGGGAACCCTCAGGAACGGGATAATGATAGAGATGACAGAAGATTATGGTGCCGAAAGTATTCAGGTTTTAGAGGGGCTTGAGGCAGTTAGAAAAAGGCCTGGAATGTACTTAGGTGACCCTCACGATGGTAGTGCGCTGCACCATTGTATCTGGGAAGTAGTGGACAATTCTGTGGATGAACATTTAGCAGGTCACACCTCACTAATTGAAGTGAACCTACATAAAGATGGTTCGCTATCAGTTCGAGATTATGGGAGAGGAATTCCCGTAGGTTTACATGAAGAATATGGAATATCTGCCGCAGAAGTAATTATGACTAAACTGCACGCAGGTGGGAAGTTTGATAACAGTTCTTACAAAGTTTCAGGAGGGTTACATGGAGTAGGTGTATCAGCTGTAAATGCAGTTTCTGAATGGATGGAGATGACCATTCACAGAGAAGGTATTGTCTATCATCAAAAATATGAGGCTGGAGTTCCGGTCAAACCTGTAGAAGAAATTGGTAAATGTTCAGATACTGGTACATTGATTAGGTTCAAGCCTGATTTGACTATATTTACCGAGATTATAGATTTTGAATTCGATCAAATAGATACAAGATTGAAGGAGACTTCATTTTTGAATGCTGGCCTAGAAATTGTAATTACTGATGAAAGAGATGAGGAAGAAAACATTAGTAGACACCACTATGAAGGTGGATTAGCAGAATTTGTCACACAAATCAATTCAAATCGTGAAGTAATGCACCAAGAAGTTATTCAAATAAATGGAGAAAAGGATACAGAGAAGGGACCGGTGTCAATAGAACTGGCTTTACAATGGTCCGATGCGTTTAGTGAAACTATTTTCTGTTACACAAATATCATTCGAAATAAAGATGGAGGGACGCATATGACTGGTTTAAGAGGTGCTTTGACGAAATCGGTGAATAATTATGCAAAGAAAAAGAAGTTACTCAAAGGGAACTCTCTATCCGGAGACGATGTTCGTGAAGGATTATCTGCGATAGTTAGCGTAAAACATCCTGACCCATCATTTTCCTCACAAACTAAGGATAAACTGGTCAGTAGTGAAGTAACTAGTATTGTTGAGACTGTTGTTTACGAAAAACTTGGTGAATTCTTTGAAGAAAATCCGAATGTAGGTAAGTTGATTGTTGATAAAGCACTTCTAGCATCTAAAGCTAGGGAAGCCGCAAGAAAGGCTAGAGACTTAACCAGAAGGAAAGGAGTTCTAGAAGGAGGNGGGTTGCCAGGNAAATTAGCAGATTGTCAGTCCAGAGANCCCTCAGAATGCGAAGTTTATCTTGTCGAAGGAGATTCAGCAGGNGGTTCTGCTAAAACTGGTAGAGANAGAAGAATTCAGGCAATACTCCCCTTAAGAGGNAAAATTCTTAACGTAGAAAGACAGCGAAGAAATCTAGTAAAAGTTTTCCAAAACAATGAGATCCAAACTATGATTAGAGCTTTAGGAGCAGGGGTTGGAAATCCTTCAGAAGAGGGAGTCATTGAGGAAGGAGAATTCGATACTAAAAAACTGAGATATTCAAAAATTATAATAATGACAGATGCTGATATTGATGGAGCTCATATTCGTACATTAATGTTGACATTTTTATGGCGTTTCATGCGCCCAGCGATTTCAGAAGGACACGTATATATNGCTCAACCTCCTCTATATCAGTTAACTAAAGGAAGAGTGAGTAAATATGCATACTCTGATGAAGAAAGAGATGAAATTATTGAACAATTAAAAGTAGGTAANCCAAATACAAAAATTGGAGTTCAGCGGTACAAAGGTCTGGGAGAAATGAATCCTGAACAACTTTGGGAAACTACCATGAATCCTGAAACTAGAACTATGCTCAAAGTTACGGTCCAAGATGCTGAAGAATCCGATAGAATGTTTGAGATATTGATGGGAGAAGATGTTCCAGATAGAAGAGCGTTTATTGAAAAACATGCAAAGGAGGTGACAAATCTTGACATCTGAAGAAAATNTAGATTCTGAANCGATTAGNAACGAGAATATCTTAAACCATCCTCTGAATAAAGAGATGAAAACTTCGTATATTAATTATGCAATGTCTGTAATTATTGGTAGAGCACTCCCCGATGCACGAGANGGATTAAAACCAGTACANAGAAGAGTTCTTTACGGCATGTATGAAGGTGGCCATACATCAGATAAAAAATTCAGCAAATCNGCGAGATCTGTTGGAGAAGTCATGGGTAAATATCATCCTCATGGTGACCAATCAATATATGATACGATGGTGAGGATGGCTCAAGATTTCTCACTAAGNTATCCACTAGTAGATGGACAAGGAAATTTTGGCTCTATCGATGGAGACCCACCTGCCGCAATGCGTTACACTGAGAGTAGATTAGACAGAATTTCAAAACATATGTTAGAAGATATTGAGAAGAAGACCGTTGATTTTGAACCTAATTTTGANGATTCAGAATTTGAACCAACAGTTCTTCCATCNAGACTACCTAACTTATTGTTAAATGGAAGTGATGGAATTGCAGTTGGAATGGCTACTAGAATNCCNCCCCACAACCTTTCTGAAGTAGCAGGAGCAATCAATCTACATGTTAATGAAATTATTGAGCAGGGTGTGGATAAATTAGATGTCCCAAATATTTCTATTGATGGATACATGGAACACATAAAAGGCCCTGATTTTCCAACCGGTGCTGGAATTCACGGAATCGATGGAATTTATGACATGTATTCAANTGGTAAAGGAAGATTTCACGTTAGATCCAAATGTGAAGTCTTAGATGACTCAAAAGGAAAGAGAATAATAATTCATGAAATACCATATCAGGTAAAGAAAGCGGATATGCTTGTTCAAATTGCAGATTTGGTNAGTAAGGGTTCAGTAGTCGGAATTAGAGATATTAGAGACGAATCGTCAAAAGAAGGTATTCGGGTTTTGATTGAGGTAAAAAATAATGCTGACCCTCATGCAGTACTTAATCAATTATTCAAATCCAGTAGGCTACAAGAATCATATTCAGCAAATATGATGGGGATATTAGATGGAAGACCGGTTTTATTGACTCTTCCAGTGATGCTACATACATATGTCGAACATAGAGAAAATGTAATTGAAAGAAGAGCAAAATTTGATTTAGAAAAGGCAGAATCAAGGGCTCATATCTTGGAAGGATTAGTCAAAGCACAAGACAGAATTGATGATATTATCACAGTTGGTAAAGCAAGTGAAAGTAGAGAGCAATTTGAACTTGTTCTCAAAGGAGAGGTGAATATAGTTAAGGGAATTAATAAATTTAATTTCACTGCACTGCAAGCCAAAGCAATAGCTGAAAGGAGACTATATCAACTTAGCAAATTAGATGTTAACAAAGTAAAAAATGAGTTTGGAGAATTACAAGTAAGAATCGCAGATTTAAGAGACATCATTGAATCTAGACTTAGGAGATTAAATATCTTACTTGATGAATTAGATGAAATGGTGGAGAAGCATGGAGATGGGAGAAGATCTTTCATTGATCCAATGCCTCTTTCGATGGATAGAGAAGATTTGATTGAGGAAAGAGCTATTGCAATTACACTATCTGAAGATAATTACATCAGACATCTACCTGTTGAAAGCTTCCGAGTACAGAACAGAGGTGGGAAAGGGCTCAGAGGAGTCACAACAAAAGACGAAGATACGCCTCAACTAATTGTAACCTGTTTCAGTAAAGATAGATTACTTATTTTCACAGATCAAGGTAGAGTATACGGATTGAAAGCATGGGAAACCCCTCAAGGAAGTAGACTCTCAAGAGGTGGACATATTAGGAATCTTCTTGGAAGCTTGAGAGAAGATGAAAATATTATTTCTTTACTTCCAATTTCCAAAGATTTACTAGAGAAACCAGAAGGGAATTATCTGATATTTTCTACGAAAAATGGGCGTATTAAACGCAGTAACCTATCTGAATATGTCAAGATCAATAAGAATGGTAAATATGCAATAAAGTTCGCTGAAGGAGATAATGATAATCTAATTTCAGTAAGAGCAGCAAAAGATGATGACCACGTCGTACTTGTTTCTGCGAATGGTTACGCTTGCAGATTCAAGCCTTCGGAAATAAAAACTAGAGTAGATCCGAATACTGGTGAAACTGTCACAACACATACTGTAAGAGTTCAAGGCAGGATTAGTCAAGGCGTCAGTGGAATGAAATTAACTGATGGAGACAGAGTGATTGGAATGATTGTATCCGACAACTTTGANAATAATGTGTTAACTATATCTAAATTCGGAATGGCAAAAAGAACTAGATTAGGGTCGGGTGAAATGAAATCCCAATATGATGAAAACGGACAAAAAATTGTTGATGAACAAGGCGAAATAATCTACGAGAGAGATGGCTACAGAAAAACTAACAGAGGAACTAAAGGTGTGAGAACTATGTCACTTAACGATGGTGACGAGATTATCAGTGTTAGACAAATTCCAGATTTATCTGATCAATTATTCATGCTTACGAAATCAGGAATGATGATCAGACTATTGGCAAACCAGACTAAAGAAACTGTTGGAAAAGTAGCCAAAGGAACTAGGATTATGGAACTGAGAAATAAAGATAAAACAGGATATGTGGATGAAATTATTTTCGTTGCTCGCTTACCGAGTGAATTAATTGAAGAAAATATTGACGAAAAAACGTCGATAGAAGAAGAATGAGATAGACCGTTCTGCTTAAGCCATAATCAAATGTCGGATGGACATTGCGGCAGTCGCATAGCCTGGCCATTGCGCTGGATTGCTAATCCAGTGGTGTTTCACCTCGGGAGTTCGAATCTCCCCTGCCGCGCCATATTAATCGACAGGAGGTTTCTTGTCTACAATGCCCCCAGCGGTGCTATGAATTACCTGATTACAATGGCTATAGTTTTGCTTTTTGTAATCGTAATTCTGCTATTTTGGATTTGGACCAAGATAAGGCATCTCACTCCGTCAAATGATTTATCCTGGGTAAATGAGAATAAATTCACTGCATATGCTGAGATTAAAGGAGACAATGTGTTATTGAAGAATGTCAGAGATTTTAATTGGAGGACAACAAAAGATTATGACGAGCGATGGGTAGAAAAGAAATTTAAAATTTCTGATTGTACAAAAATATGGCTAGTTTTGGAGTATTTCTACCCTACTAGAAGGCCAGTTGCTCATACATTATTGAGTTTCGAATTTAAAAATGGAGAAAGAATCTCATGTTCAATTGAAGTTAGAAGAGAGCCCGGTGAAAGGTTTAGTCCCATCAAGGGATTATTAAGAGAGTTTGAGATAATGTATGTTTGGGCTACTGAGGAAGATGTGATTGGTGTTAGGAGTAGATGTAGAAAATCGGAAACGCATCTTTTTGAAGCTGTAATTTTAGGAGAAGGAAATCAATCTAGGATGCTAGAATCATATTTGAAAAGAACAAATAATCTTCATGAGAAACCTGAGTTCTACAATAGTATCTTCAATAATTGTACAACAAATATCGCATCACATGTTAATGAGGTATACCCAGGAAGAGTCCCTCGAGCAATTGGAGTAATTTTACCAGGTTTAAGCCCTAGATTACTTAGTAGGAATAACTTAGTAAAAATTAGAGGAGAAAATATCAAAGAAGAAATGAAAACGAACCAAATTGAGGAAAGAGCTAGGTCTTGGGATGGGAAAAGTGATTTTGGAGAGACTATCAGAAATGTGGATTCATGACAAAAGTATTCAACAACTACCCAACTATCGAAGAATGTGGAACGTATTCAACCCGTTGCTCCAAAAGGAGTTTTAGAATATAGATTACCTCCTTCAAAAAGCCATATGATTAGAGAATTAATGCTGGCATCAAGATCATCTACTGAAACAGAAATTTTCTTTCAGGGAAAGCCAGGAGATGATATCAAAACCATGGGAAATTGCTTGGAGTCATTAGGCGTTGAAATCACAAGAGAAGAAAATAAATGGATTGTAAAACCTCCTGATAATGGTTTGAATCCACCTAAGCAAGAAATAAATTGTGGTAACTCGGGAACGGTAGCAAAAATTATGACTATTATAGCGGCAAGTTTCGATACAGATGTTACAATTAATGGAGATTTATCTTTACAGAGAAGGAACAATTCTGAACTCTCGAGTTTATTGAAGGTGCTAGGATGTGAAATTTCTTCAGATAGTTTTCCATGTACAATTAGAGGGCCAATGAAACTTCGAGATGAAATAGAAATTGATATATCGAATTCAAGTCAACCAATTACCGCTTTGATACTTTCTTCCAGTGAATATAAAGAGGATATTAATATTAAATTATTAGGAGATGGGGTGAGTAGAGGATACTTGGAATTAACAATCAATTTGGCAAAGAAATGGGGTTTTAATGGTACTATTCAAGGTGACCAAATCAATCTAACAAATTGGACTCTAAAGTCACCAGGAATTGTAAAAATACCATGTGAAATAAGTCTTTATCCAATGGCTCTACTACTTGGAAAACTACATCCAAATTTACAAATCAATATCGAAAAAAATGATCCGGACAATTTACTTTTTTCAACTCTTGATGAACTCGAGAAAGAAAATCTTGAAGCTTTAAATTTAATTGATGCGAGTGACATTATTACTCCTGCCGCGGCATTAATGGCTATCTCAAACGGAGGGAAAATTACAGGAGCCGAACATAGTAAAGGGAAAGAATCAGACAGAATAATTAAGACATGTGAGTTATTGAATAGTTTCTCTTTAGAGTGCTTTCCTCAAAAAGACGGAATTAGATTAACTGGAAAACAAATGCCCAAAAAACCGGATTCTACAATAAATACTCATATGGATCATCGATTAGCAATGACTGCTGTAATTTTAGCAACTTATTGTGGAGCAGAATTAGATGAAACAGAAATAATCAATGTCACTCATCCTGAATTTATGGAATTGATAAGATCTATGTAATTATCTACCCATGCCTACCAAAGTGTTTGTCAAGATGATTCTGAGATAACTTGAGTACTGTCGGTCTACCATGTACACATGCCCAAGGGTTAGGGACAGTCCTCATATCGATTAGTAAACGTCGCATTTCGGCTAAACTCAATTCTTGATTGGCCTTAACAGAACCCCTACATGATTTCATGAAGGCCACTTTATCCCTTAATTTCTCAACCGTATCTATACCTCTTGATTCAGGTTGTGATGAAAAATCGATTAAAATATCATGAATAAAATCATTCAAACCTGTNTCACCAACTAATACATCAGGTACCGATTCAATAACTATACTATCNTTANTCTCAGAGAATNTGATACCCAATTCNAGTAATCTATCGGAATTAGATTTNGCAGCAGATAANTCCCTAGCACCTAAAGAAATAGAAATTGGGATAATCAAATCTTGGGGAGACCANTCGACCATTGAAGAACGTAATCTTTCATATCTAATTCTTTCATGTAATGCGTGCTGGTCGATTAGATATAGTTCTTCATCCCCTTCTGCTAAGATGTATGAATTGGAAAACTGAGATAGAACAGTCATTTCTGGTAATTCAGGTATTACAGAAGCACTTGGTTCCGGTTCATCAATAGGTGAGATTGATACTCCAGTACGAGAAAATCGATGTAATGATCGCTCTGCAGAAGATAAAGATTGAGAAATAGGTCTTGGATTGAGACCAGGTAAGACTTGCTGTTGTGTGTCATTCNAACTAGATTTGACTTTTTGTTCTTCAACCTTATTTTTAGNNGTTCTAATACTGCTAAAATGTGTTTGAACNTTTTCTTTATTCCCTACTTGAGCCCAAGATGGAATAAAATTATCCAATTCATTTTCATCCTCTTCTANTGAATTTATTCCTTCTAAAATTGTTAAATCTTTCAATTCAGGTTGAGTAGAAATTTTACTCAATGTNTATTTTATACTCCTTTCCAAT
Source organism: Methanobacteriota archaeon (assembly GCA_002686525.1). Classification (GTDB taxonomy): domain Archaea; phylum Thermoplasmatota; class Poseidoniia; order Poseidoniales; family Thalassarchaeaceae; genus MGIIb-O2. The sequence goes on from NZDA01000045.1 coordinate 11,387, forward strand.
CTCTCTAAAACTCGCCATGAATTTTTCAATCTAACTTCCCTCTTAGTAGGATGAACATTGACATCGACCTCTGTCGTTGGAAGGGTCAGAGATAAAACCCCAATTGGATGTCTACCCACCATCAATCTTGTATGATATCCACGTTTTATCGATTGAAGGAATGGCCCCGAGTTTACAGTTCTTCCATTGACCAAAATATGGATGTCATCCGAACGAGAACGGGAAACACCAGGTGGTGAAATCCATCCCTCCCAACTTTCTTCACCNGGTGCCTGAATATCTATTTCTGAAGATTCCAGAGGAATTAATTTAGACGAAGTAGAACCAAATAAGTCGTATAATCTATCTTCCATACTGTCGCATGGTGGACATTCCAGAACTATTCGACCATCGATTTCAACGATTATTCCAACTTCAGACTCACTTAGAGCCAAAGAAATTGCTATATCAACTATTGCTGCATTCTCAGTTGATGGCCTTCTTTGGAAAGATAAACGTGCGGGAACTTTTTGAAATAAATCAAGAACATCGACTTTAGTNCCAGGAGGAATTCCAGTTAATTCAATATTTCCTATCGAACCATTGTCCACAGTAATTGAAAAGCCATCTGAATCTTTGACCTTACTTGAAAGAACCAATTTACTAACAGCAGCTATTGAAGCTAGGGCTTCTCCACGAAAACCTTTGGTCACTATTGTTGATAGATCATCAGAAGAAGATATTTTACTTGTTGCATGTCTCTTAATCGCTAACTTAAGTTCTTCCTTAGGAATTCCATGTCCGTCATCAATTACAGAAATCCTAGAGAAACCACCATCTTCAATTTCAATTCTGATTTTTCTACTTCCTGAATCTATTGAATTTTCTACCAACTCTTTTACNACTTGGGCGGGACGCTCAACAACTTCACCTGCTGCAATTTGATTAATGGTTAATTCATCAAGTTGTTTAATTGAATTACGAGGAGAATCTGACATATAATCACTCCATTAAATCATAATATTGAGATTTATGTAATGATTCAATCATTGCATACAATACTTCTTGAGACTCTCTTGGGCTAAGATCATCAGGATCTAATGATTTCAATCTTTCAGCAATTTCTTTCAAAATCGGGTCAATAACTACCTCCTCTTTGATTATTGGCAAACCAGATTCAATATCATTTTCACTAATATCCTCAATGGGTGATGGATTAAGCATCCAGCCATAAATACTTGATTGGCCATCAGGCCTAGAATCTGGAGATTTATTTGAACCTGCTTTCGCGCCTTGAGCTTGATTTTCTAGGAATATCAAAAGATCTCTGGCTCTTTCTACAACTGAAACTGGTAGACCTGCAAGAGCTGCTACTTGTACGCCATATGATTGGTCGCAAGACCCTTCGGAAATACTGTGAAGAAATCTTATTTCGCCATTAATATCTGCAACTTGAACATGGATATTTCTTAAGTTAGCAAACTTATTCTCGAGACCGATTAATTGATGATAATGAGTAGCAAACAATGTTCTTGCACCTAGTCTACGACAAATATCTTCAGTGACAGACCAAGCGATTGCAAGACCATCAAAAGTAGATGTGCCTCTACCAATTTCATCAAGTAGAATGAGACTTCTACCTGTTGCACGTCTTAGAATATGAGCAACCTCTATCATTTCCATCATGAATGTAGAACGCCCACGGCGTAAATCATCATGAGCCCCTACTCTTGTGAAAACTCTATCTATAATTCCTATTTTTGCCTTCTCAGCAGGAACAAAAGAACCTGATTGGGCTAGTATAGATATCAGAGCAGTCTGACGAAGATAAGTTGATTTCCCTCCCATATTTGGGCCTGTCAACAGCAAAAAACTCCTTTTATTATCCATTTTTACATCGTTCGGTACAAACCTACCATCTGATTCTAAAACTGGATGTCTTCCAGAAATAATCTCTATCTTATTTCCTTCAATAATTTCTGGTTTACACCAAGAATTTTTCCTTGCATGAATTGCGAAAGAACAAATCACATCTGCTACAGCAATTTTTCTTGCTATGTTTGAGAGTTCTGATGAATAATTGGAAACATAATTTCGTAGTTCAATAAACAATTCTCTTTCTAGGGCTTTTGCTCTATCGTCTGCTGTCAAGATTATTTCTTCCCATGATGACAATTCATCCGTAGTGTATCTCTCAGCATTTGTCATAGTTTGCCTACGACGATAATGTTCTGGAATTTTATCAATGTGGGATTTTGTAACCTCAATGAAGAAACCAAATTGTCTATTGTGCTTAATTTTTAGATTTGGGATATCAAATTTCTCTCTTTCTTGAGATTCAAATTGCTTTAACCAATCTGTTCCCTCACCAGTTTTTTCTCTGAGTTCATCTAATTTATTATCGACTCCAAATCTGAAAATTCCACCATCTCGAATGGTTGCAGGAGGTTCATCTACAATTCTTTCAGAAATTAGCTGATTGATTTCTGAGAGAATATCTAAATTAACTGATGATTGATGTAAAAGTTCAGAGTTTCCTTCACTCAAAAGAGACTGAATTTTCGGCATACGACTAAGACATTCTGAGATTGCAACGAGGTCTCTTGCATTTGCTCTACCATAAGCTAAACGAGTTGAAAGTCGTTCCAAATCTCTCATTGATTTAAGAGCCTCACGAATTGAATCGAGTCTTCTAGGGGCCTTGAACAAACTACTGACCGCAGAATGTCTTAATCCAATTTCTTTCTTATCTGTCAACGGCCTCATTATCCATTCTTTGAGGAGTCTTCTACCCATCCAAGTTCTTGTCGAGTCTATTGATTGTAACAATGAACCTTGTTTTTCACCAACTAAAGTATGACTTAACTCCAAATTTCTCAACGTTGTTTGATCAAGAACTAAGTGACTATCATCTGTATCAAAATGTAATTCACGGAGTGGAACTGTATCAATTAAATGCAAATTTGCGATATATCTTGCAGCCAAACCACATGCCTTCAATGCTAAAGGCTTGGAGTCTAAATCTATACTACCGAGATCTGAAATTTTCAGATGTTCACGCAATGATTCTAGCATCTGTTCGCTACTTGCATCATGAACACTGAGTATGACGTTATCTAAATCAGAAATTAAGGATAAAACTGAATCTAAAGAAGAATCTCTTTTTGATACTACTAATTCACTTGGAGACCATCTTTGAACCTCATCCTTTATCCTCTCCCAACGCCCAACTCCAGATTGTTCCTGAACCCATGAGCGACCCGTTGATGAGTCTAAAATTGCCATTCCAATAACGTCATCTTTAACTGATAGGGATGCTAAAATACTGGACCCATCTTCTCCAATAAGATTCTCTTCGTAAAGCGAACCNGGNGTATATACTCTAGTTACCACTCTTTCAAGTATCTTAGAACCNGGGCGTAACTCTTCTTCCTGTTCACACATTGTAACTTTNAATCCTGCTCGTAACATTGATTGTAGATATGATTCAACTGAATGCCAAGGGACACCCGCCATTGGNACAGGNTTTTCNGAATTCTTATCACGACTCGTCAAAGTTATTCCAAGAACTTCTGATGCTAAAACTGCATCATCATAAAACATCTCATAAAAATCACCCATTCTGAAAAATAATATTGTATCGGGGTGCTGAGCCTTGATTTCGGCAAACTGATCGAGCATTGATCTCTTGGTCATACCTAATTCCTCTCCGTTAACAACTGAGCGTGGACCTATCCACAATGCGGAGGGTGCATAAGTAAATCGCCTGTTGAATCAAAAAAATATACTAAATCTCAANAACAGTAAAGATAAANCATTTNGAGTAATGCGAAGTATAGAAGCGTGTATTTATGTTTAAGGAAGGTAANATTAAAACACATTTTTTAATGCTTATAGTGGCAATAATTTGGGGTTTTTCTTGGGCTATTGGCAGNATTCTTTCATTAGANATNTCACCAATGACTGGAGCTTGGTTTAGATATTTATTAACAATGATTATATTTTTCATATGGTTTTTAACATTGAGAATCAAAAANAAGAAAATAAGGTGGTTTCCTGACAATAAAGATACTTATAGAAGTTTAATTATGATAGGATTTACAGGTGTTTTATGCTATCAACTATTTTTCATGTATGGAATGTATTACACTGCTGCTGGNGATGCCTCACTAATNATTACCTTCAATCCAATATTCACNGTTCTTCTAGCTGCCCCAATGCTTGGACAACCTATCTCAAAAAAGATGTTTATNGGTTTATTTTGTGGACTAATTGGAGTGGGAATTGTAACGGGTTGGAGTCCAAATACACANATTGATTTCGGAGAAAGAATTTTTGGAGATTTGTTAATATTATGTGCNTCCTTTTCTTGGGCNACAACTACTAATATGACAAAAAAATTAATGCAAGGAAGATATGGAATAAACGATTACACGCCATTAGAAATTGTTGTTTGGTACTCATTAATCGGAACAATAATGATTACACCATTCGTAGCTTATGACATATTTGTTAANGGACTGATAATTCCCACTTGGGAGGGGTGGTCTGCGATTTTTTATCTAGGAGCGCTNTCTACTGTTCTAGCNTATTATTGGTTCACTATAGGAGTTGAAAAGTTAGGAGCNACTGCTGCTTCATCATATATCTTCTTGGTACCTATATTTGGGGTNCTAGGAGGGTGGTGGTTACTNAATGAAAATCTTGGCTACACAATAATCATTGGNTTTGTAATGATTCTAATTGGAGTTAGGATTGTACAAATAGAGAGTGCNAGATTGGAGACTTCTTAATTTAAATCTCAATAAATCATTTTTCTTCTGCTCACTTATCATTAAATACGGTAGGCCAGTCGGCCGAAGTCGAGGTAGTTCGAATGGCACGTAAGCCCGCATCCATGTATCGACGACTTAAGGGTCAAGCATTTACAAGACGTCAGTACACTGGAGGTGTACCAAACAATCGAATTCTACGTTANTTCATGGGTAATAGGAAAAAGGCAGAAGCCGGAGGTTTTCCNGTTAAAGTANTTCTTNNNGCAGATAACCCNTGTCAAATACAAGANAAGGCGTTAGAAGCNGCTCGTCAGGTCGCAAATGCAAGNATTAGAGGTGCAGCAGGAGAAAATTATGCACTAAGAATGCATACATATCCACATCAAATTCTTCGTGAAAATAAGCAAGCAACAGGNGCAGGTGCAGATCGTGTCTCNCAAGGAATGAGACAGGCTTTTGGAAAGAATGTAGGTACNGCTGCTAGGGTNCAAAGAGGACAAACTGTNATTTCCATAGTAACAANTCCAGAACATTATATTGTTGCTAGAGATGCATTACGTAAGGCGAACTGTAAATTTCCAACACCTTGTACAATTAAGGTAGTTGAAGGTTCCGAGCATTTGAAAGGACTAGTCTGAGTGTGGTGGGGCATGATGCCCGAAGACCCTCTATCAATCTTGCACGATTCTCTTCGTGGTTCACCAATCATTTGGAAAGGTGAATACCCCTATTTCATTCACCCAATTTCAGATGGGATTCCTAGGANGGATGCTAAAGTTNTACGAGCCACTAGAGACCTGATTGTTGATACTGTAGATTGGACGAAAATTGATTTAATTGTGACTGTTGAAGCAATGGGACTCCCATTATTAGCAGCAGTAGGAGATGCAACAGGCCTCCCTACAGTCGTAATAAGAAAACGATCTTATGGGATGGAAGGTGAAACAAGAGTAGATGTAGCAACAGGGTACTCTCAATCAACTGTTTACATTAATGATATAAAGCCAGGTGAAAGAATTCTTATTGTAGATGACGTGATTTCTACAGGTGGAACTTTAGAGCCTCTACTAGAAACTCTAGAANATATGGGAGTCATNCTACAAGATATAGTAATTGCAATTGAAAAGGGTAATGGACGTGAAAGATTGAACAAAGAGAGACCTGAATGGCCAATNAGATCTCTTGCTCGTATTGATATTATTGATGGGAAAGTAGAAATTGTGAATTAATGTGGTGAGAAATTGGATTTGGAAAAGCATGATTTCGAATTAGATGATTTAGTTTCTCGAATCAAAGAAAATGATCATCGCCTTGTTGCGCTACAAGTACCTGAAGGATTGAAAATGCAAGCTTTAGAGATGATGGATGCGATTGAAGACGAGTCTTCTGCAAAGGTTGTCTTGGCTGCTGATCCTTGCTATGGTGCCTGTGATTTAGTCCATGATAAGATGAAAATGATGGGAGTTGAGTTAGTTGCACATATGGGACATTCACAGATGAATATTGATTCTGGTATGCCGACACATTTCATACCAGTTACATATGAAGGAGATCCGAAAATTGATCCTGTCCTGCCTATTCTAATGGAACATAAAGCCATTGCAGAAGAAAGATTGACTAAAGTTGACGAAGAAATTGATCTAACNAATGAAGAAGCGGTAGAGAGGTTTGTGGACGCAGTAGGAAGAGTTGCNCCTCTTACTGGTACAAAATTGGGATTGGTAGGTTCAATTCAACATCTNCATNTGCTATTTGACTACAAAAAGAGGTTTGANAAGGCAGGTTTCGAGGTAGAGATTCCTGTAGGAGGAGCAAGACTGACNTTTCCAGGGCAAGTTCTCGGCTGTAATTATTCAGGAGATGACCCCTCAATTGGACACTATCTATTTTTAGGATCTGGAGATTTTCATCCAATTGGTCTGGTAATGCATACAGGAAAACCATTAGCTCTTCTAGATCCATATACTGGAGAGGCTAGTGAAATGTCATTCAACAGNATTGAAAGACTATTGAGACAGAGAATGGGNCTAATTTTTGCTGTNGATAATGCAAAGAGCTTCGGTATACTAATAGGTGAAAAACCGGGNCAAATGCGAAGAAATCTTGCNATCAGNATGAAAAATNTACTNAAGAAGCATGGNAAAAAGGGATATCTNCTAGCATTAGATCATGTAGGTCCTGACTTGATAGATTTCTATCCAGTGGATGCTTTTGTNAACACTGCTTGTCCAAGAATTGCAATAGATGATGCTGTGAAGTACGCTAAACCACTGATTACTCCCTTTGAATTAGAAGTTTCACTTGGCGAAAAGAAATGGGAAAATGGATACCAATTTGATGAAATACCATGAAAAATTTAATCAAAATCGACTAAAAGCATAATGACTCAGGATTAGGTCTAAGAACGACCGAATTAATTACGTATTGATGTCAGGATACCTCGACCGNATAGGTGCTGGGAANGTCTTGGTTNATAGGGAGCCTTTTTCTTTTGATTGGACTCCAGATAAATTAGTCGGAAGAGACGANGAACTAACAGAGTTGGCTAGTTTATTCACACATATTGAAAACCAAAATTCTAGTTGTAGNGCAGTTATTACNGGTCCNGTTGGTTCAGGAAANACTGTACTAACAAGACGTTTTGGCCATGATTTGTTAAATCATCTAGAAGGGAGAAGGAAGATCACACTGGCTCATGTTAATTGTAGAAATCACCCCACTACATCTCAAGTATTACAGCAAATTGCAGTGACTCTGGATTCAAGACATCCAGAAAGAGGACTCAGTTCAGGTGAAATAATACAATCTATAAGAAGAAACCTGATTTCACATAATAGTCATCTATTATTAATTNTAGATGAAGTTGACCTATTGATTAGAAGAGATAATTCAGATCTGATATACAAACTCCTTNGAATCGATGAAGGACAAGATAANCAAGGATCATTATCTTTGATACTAGTTAGTCAAGATNCTATGCTACTGAAGTTATTTGAACCCGCAATTATATCGAGATTAGGTGCTAGNAATATCCTAAAAATGAAACCCTATGACAAGAANGGTCTAATTCAAATTGCAAGACAAAGAGCTGAAATTGCCTGTAGAAATGGTTCAATTAGCGAAGAAGTACTAGAAAAGATTGGNATTATGNCTGCNGAATCAGGAGATGCNAGATTNGCTATTGAACTACTAGACTCATCAATAAGAAGAGCAGAATCAGCAGGAAGAGGTGAAGTATTAATTGAAGATATTGAACAAAGTTCAGCTAGANTGGCGGCAGTAGAACCTAGTCAAGTTGACAAACTTTCGAAAGATCAAAAGTTAATCATGCTTGGACTCTGCAGAAGATTGAAAAAAGAAGCAGAAATCAATACTGGAGATGCTGAGAAATTGTACAGGATNGTCTGTGAGGAATATGAGNCTAAACCTAAGAGTTACACTACATTCTGGAAGCATNTAAAATTCTTAGAAAATCAGGGTTTAATTGAGACTAGAAGTGACAAATCAAATGTTGGAAGAGGTAGAACACAATATATATCAATGAACAATATAGCACCAGCAAATTTGGCAAATAGAATCGAGAAAGAATTACAAAGATGAGAATACAACTTGAAATGGTCTTCCGAACCGCTCTTATAGGGGTCGTATGTCGGCAAGTCGTCTAAGGTGACTAGAATGGCAGGNGAGCAATCTTTCAAGGCTGTAATCAACGATACTAGGCCAAGTGCCAAAGGTCGTTCATTCTCAGTGGAAATTACTGGATCGAATTTCAATCATTTCTTGGGAAAGAAGATCGGTGACTCCGTAGAAGGAATGTTTGTTGGAGATGGAGAACAAACATTGAATGGTTACAAACTTCAAATCACTGGTGGCTCAGATAAAACNGGCAGACCTATGCGCTCAGAGTTAGATGGTGGTAATGTTAAATCAATACTAATTACTGCTGGAACTGGGTANAAAGGAAAGCGTTACGTTANGAAAAATTCAAAAATTTATCGTTACAAGTATGATGGATTACGTCGACGTAGAAATCTAAGAGGGAATACCATTAGTACAGATACACGACAACTAAACCTTAAGGTTGTAGAATATGGTAAAAAGTCTCTAGGTTCTATCCTTGGCGATGAAGAGGAGTGAATCGAAGGGGATGATGCTTCTGGCTGAAAGTAAAAGGCAGCCAGAGGTGAACATCGGAATGGTCGGACACGTAGACCANGGAAAGACTACTTTGACAAAAGCTCTATCTGGTACTTGGACAGATACACACTCCGAAGAAAGGAAAAGAGGAATAAGTATCAAATTAGGATATGCAGATACCACCTTCTATTGTACAGGAAGTGGAGATTATTACGCTAAGGGTAAACATCCTGAAGGTAAAAAAGATTCAAAAAACGACTTGTTGAGAGTTGTTTCCTTTGTTGATGCTCCTGGTCATGAAACATTGATGGCGGTAATGATTTCGGGGGCCTCTATAATGGACGGAGCGTTGTTATTGATTTCTGCAACAGAAAAATGTCCTCAGCCACAAACAAGAGAACACTTGGCAGCTTTACAGATTGCTGGCATAAATAATATTGTCATTGTACAAAATAAAATCGATATTGTTTCAGAAGAAAGAGCTAGAGAATCATACAATGANATAAAACAATTTGTCGAAGGTACNATCGCNGAGAAAGCACCAATTATTCCTATTTCAGCTCATCATGATGTAAATCTTGATATTTTAATTAAAGCAATTGAGCATACGATTCCTACTCCTGATAGAACCGAGGAAGAAGTCGGATTGATGTATGTTGCGAGGTCATTTGATACTAATCGTCCGGGTGCAAGACCGAGTGACCTTTCGGGAGGAATAATTGGAGGGAGTATTGTTGAAGGATCTTTTTCTGTCGGTGATAAAATTACTATTGCTCCAGGAAGAAGAATAAAACAAGGTAATAAAACACGCTGGGAACCTTTAGAGACTTATATCGAGAGTATCAAGGGTGGAGGTCTCAATTTAGAGACTGCCCATGCAGGAGGACTTTGTGGAATTGCTACTCCATTAGATCCTGTTACAACAAAAGCAGACGAATTATCTGGACAAGTTATGGCGAAACAAGGTGAATTACCTCCAATTTGGGAAACCTTAGAGTTAGATTTGGAACTACTAGAAAAAATGGTTGCTGGAGGAGATGGAGATGCTGAAGTTGTCCGTCCATTGTCAATGAATGAAATGTTAATGATTAATTCTGCTACAGCAACTTCAGTTGGGACCGTAGTGAAAAAGGGTAAAGTTTCAAAAATTGCACTCAGACTTCCAATTTGTGCTAAAGTTGGCAGTAGAATTACACTTTCTAGAAGAGTTGGTTCAAGATGGCGCCTGATTGGTCATGGAACAATTTTGGGGTGAAATAGTTTGGACTGCGTCCTAATAGACGCTTGTGGATGGGCAGCATTAATCGATGCTGATCTAAATATTGACATATCAATGAGTAAAATTATTGGAAAGCCGAGATACTTATTATTAGAAAAGGTAAAACAAGAATTATTGTCTTTATCAAAACAGAGAAGAGGACTTCTACTGAATCTATTGGAAAAAAAATCAGAAGTAATTTCTGCTCCTGAAGGGTTAAGGCATACGGATCAGATGTTATTAGAGCTTTCAAGAGAGAATGGGTGGCCAGTTCTAACAGTTGATGTAAGACTGAAAGAGAGACTGATTAAAACTGGTGGATCTTACATTGAAGTAACTTCGAATAATGTGTTAAGATTGATTCAGAACTAAGGTAGTGTGAACAATCTATCATCTCCATGACCATCCAATAATCCTATCTTTACTGCTGCATCTATCCAAGCATGTGCATAGTTTATCGCACCGAAGGCCCTTACTAAATCGCCATTATTCAAAAAGTAACGTGCATCATTTTGGTAGTCATCGCACATCTTAAGCATTACAGAGAGTCTACGTTCATCCTCGACATTATTAGTAATTGGTGTTGCTTTATTTCTTGCCTCCAAAGTCAATTCGAGATATTTTTCAACCTTTTCAATAGATACAATATTACCATCATCAGACATAACTATTCCTCAAAATTCATTTTCAGCCGCCGCGCTTAATTTGAATAAACGTGTTCTACCTTGTTTCCTAACAGATAACATTCCTGATTTCTGTAAACTATTGTATAACTGAGAAAGACGAGGCCTTCCGACTTCTAATCTAGCCTGAAGTTCATCATCCGATGGAGAAATCTCTCTAATTGACGCAATTTCCAAGATTAATCTTTCCGCGTCTGATAGTGAGTAGAATCTATTCACATCTAATTCATTATCTGGCTCCCAAGATGGAGAAAATCTTCGTTTTTGAGTTTCAATAGGAGTATTAGGTATTTTTATTGTTTCCGAATGTATCGGAATTGATTCGACCATTTCTATGTTAGAATCTAAATCATGGCTTTCAAACACAGGCTCCTCAATTTCTGATTCCTGCGAGAATGAATCATTTATGATAGGATTTCCTGCAAGATTCTGAGTTTGACTCTCTTCAACAATATTACTTGTTAATTTTGGTAATGTTGAATGATATGAAGGTTCAACAGACCATTCAGTTTCTTCATTGCTAATTATTTCTTCATAGTCAGTTGATTGAATATTGGTGTCAACTTTTGCTTCAGTAACTATTGGTATATCTTTGGTTTCATAATTATCAATTTCAAAAACCTCACGTTTGATATAATTATCAAGAGTTGATTGTGATGGTTCGTCTTCTATGAAACTAATTCCGTGATCTGATGATGGATTTTCTCTCATACCTGAAGTCGTTTTTTGCAGCCTCTTCCTTAGTCCACTGAATTGATTATTTGGCTGCTTAACTTCCGGTGGTTCGGTTCCTGGTGACATGAACAATTCAGTTTGGCTTTCGAAGAAATCTTCTACGTGACTTTCTTGTTTTTGTAAATCTTCATAATTTTTATTTGAAATGGGCACCTCTTCAATCAGGTTTTCTTCATTAGAAATAACCTCTTCTTCAACTATGATTCCTTCATCAATATCAGAGACTTCTTCAGAAAATGATACCTCTTCTTCATCCCACATGTCTAACGGTTCTTCATCGATAAAATCTTCTTCATAATCCATCTCTTCAGAATTAATATTTTCAGTTGGAGGCAAGGAGCTGCTTATTTCTATGTCGGGATTAATTTCTTCAACGNTATTTTCATTATTATCATCAAATGAAATTATACTCTGAAATGACATTAGATTTTCCAATGTCCCTCTATAACCTAAGTCTCTTTTTTCATCGACTAAACACTTCAATATTGTAATTACTTCTCTGGGATTACCGCCGGTTCGATCATATATTGAATTCAGAATCATAGAATTAATTATCCATTTTTCTTTAGATTTGAGTCTCATTCTATTATCGACCATTTGCTGGATTTCTGTTTTAGTAAAATTTGGCAATCTATCTGGCTCATCGAATAAAACCCGAATTTCGTCATCCAATTCCAGAAACTGGGATTCGGTCAAGCTAACTATCACCATGGCTCTTAACCTAGAAAGGATTGGACAAATTCTAGATAAAAAAGAATTAATCTCAATAATTTGAGGTGGATAATCCAAGGCAATTATTGGCAAGGGGCCTTTGTCTTCATCGAATAAAGAAATTAATTTTTGAGACAATTGATTCATTGTAGGAATTTCTTGGAATGAACCAAAGTGAGTTAATATTTCATGGAGGACTGATTTAGCTTGGTTCCCTTCCTCGGTCAAAAACTGTCCGATATATTTTCTTGGAGCCTGGGAAGAAATGGCGTTAATCATTGATGTTCTACCTGAGCCTGGATCTCCAACCAATAGTATCATTCGAGGCGAACCTGAATGAATATGTTCCCTCCATCTATGAAGAATTTCTTTTCGTCCAACCAAATCCTGAGCTCTAGATGATTCAATAGGACGGTTGTCAAATGGATTCCCTCTTACAGCAGGTAAGTCTACCAAACTTACTCCNTTACTGTACATACACGCCGGTAACCAAACCAGTTGATAATACTGACGGTTAATTACGCTTTAAATNTTAGAAATTAACGCTTTTTTATTCNGACGAGATTTAAAAATGCTTTAAATTATCAAAAAAGCAACTTTTTAAATAATTTATTAACGNATTATTAACGCATTTATGAAGCGTTAGTAAACCGTTAATGCAAAAATTAACGCTTTAAAATGGTAAAAAATAGTATTTATGTATCGAAAGGAGTTTGAAAANATAAATCTAAATCAGAAAATTAGATAGNATCTTACAATATCATGAACGGATGAAAACTACATATTCAAGCATTTCAAAGCAAAGACATTACAAACAGCATGTCTTGGCAAAGAATGGTGAATACATGCCAGTAGACAATAGTCGATTGAAAGGATTTTACAAACTATCAGTACCTGAAAGAAGAGAACTCTTAGCACAACTAGCTGATTTGACTCCAGAACAAGTTGATGCTTGGGCTAGTTCTGAATTATCTGAAGACACGGCGGATAGAATGATTGAGAATGTTGTTGGAAGATATTCCTTGCCGATTGGTGTAGCTACTAACTTCATAATTGATGGTGAACATTACCTAATCCCTTTTGTTGTTGAAGAGGCAAGTGTAGTGGCTGCAGCATCTAATATGGCTAAGAGGTGTCAGGTTAAAGGAGGATTCAGATCCAACAATACAGACCCAATAATGATTGGTCAAATTCAAATTGTAAACTGTGAAAATCCTGAGGAATCTAGGGACGCAATACTTTCGGCTAAGGATCAATTAATTCAAATGTGTAATGATGTAGATCCTATATTAGTTAAATTTGGAGGAGGATGTAAAGACGTAGAGGTTAGAATTATCGAAACGATGTCTGGACCTATGGTGATTGCACATATCTTAGTAGATTGCAGAGATGCTATGGGCGCAAATGCTGTTAACACAATGGCGGAAACCATAGCTCCAAAGATTGAATCACTATCTGGAGGTACAGTAATTCTGAGAATAATTAGTAATTTAGCAATCCACAGACTTGCTAGAGTTAGTGCCACATTTACACCTCAAGAAATGTCTGATAATGGAGACGCAAAACAAGGATCAGAGGTTATAGATGGAGTCATACAAGCATATCATTTTGCTGCTGCTGACCCATTTAGAGCGACCACTCATAATAAGGGCATTATGAATGCTATATCCCCAATTGCAATTGCCTGTGGACAAGATTGGAGAGCGATTGAATCGGGAGCACATTCATACTGTGCCCATGAAAAACAATATACTTCAATGACTCATTGGGAAAAAGACGAAGATGGGAATCTGGTAGGGAGTATAGAATGCCCTATGGCTGTAGGATTAGTAGGTGGAGCAGTAAGAATACACCCAGGTGCGCAAACAAATGTGGCATTATTGGGTATTAACAGTGCGGATGATCTAGCCAAAGTAATGGCTGCGGCTGGAATGGCACAAAATCTAGGTGCTTTGAGGGCTTTAGCTACTGTTGGAATACAGGCTGGACACATGAAATTGCATCTAAAGAATATGATAAGTTCTGCTGGAGCGAATAGTGATGAAATAGACTTAGTTGCTAAGTTAGTAAAAGATAGTGGCGAAAGAATCACTATGGCAGCTGTAGAAAAGGCTCTGAACTCAATTCGTAACGGATGAATTTTCATTTACATCATCACCGGTGAATTCAGTAATTGACATTTGTTCATCAGGAGCCAAGGATGCTGCTAATTGTGCACTAGTTAGACCTGCTTTAGCTGCTTCAGAACGGAACCACTTTCGTACCGCACGGTAATCTACATCTGGGCANCCGAAGTACTCAGCAAACCTNCGAGTAGTGGTTAATCTTCTTGTCAATCCATCTCTACGNCTATCAATTAACCCTAAGTTGGCTAAATCTCTCACATGATCATAGGCTCTTTGACCTAACATTTCAACCAACTGTGATTGAGCCATTGGTTGATGATATGCAATCAATGCAGCTGCAGGTAGGAGCCTTTGAGGAGTATCTGGACGGAATGATTCAGGCAAAAAAGGTGAAAGATTGGGTCTTACTTCAAAAATCCAGCGTCCAGAAACTTCGGTTAATTGTAACGCTGAATCCTGTCTTCTCTTAATCCTTGACTGTAATTCCTCGAGAGATAATTTAACTTCATCCACAGGTTTATCAACCACTTGAGAGAGTTCTTCTGTAGACATAGAACGTCCAGATGTGAACATTATAGCCTCGAGAATNACTGACAAACTTACCTCACTCATTGAATATCAGGCTCCCAGAAATTTTGGATTTCGGATTAATTCTATCCGTNAGAGTTGCGAAATTATCATCATCGAGATGAAGATTTTTCAATGAAATATTACCATCATTATCTTGTGATACCTCAGCATAACCCCTATGTGTTAGGAATAATGAAGANACTAGAGCAGTGACTTGAGCTTCAGATTCTGCCTCTTCATGACTAATTCCAGATTTAACAGAATTTTCTTTTAGAACATCTACTATGTCATTAAGATCTGTGGAGTCATTGGACAAAGTCCGGCTACGTA
Source organism: Methanobacteriota archaeon (assembly GCA_002686525.1). Taxonomy (GTDB): domain Archaea; phylum Thermoplasmatota; class Poseidoniia; order Poseidoniales; family Thalassarchaeaceae; genus MGIIb-O2. The sequence continues at coordinate 26,691 of NZDA01000045.1, forward strand.
ATGCATTCCAAGTTCTTTCAAGATCATCTTCAAGATTCTCGACATGTAAACTACCTCCAAACCTAGCTCTAGCTTTTTCATTAGCCTCGCGACGTTCTTTTGCTATCTGTTCCCTCAATCTTTGTTCTTCAGATAGTCTACCTGCAGCTTGAAGACCCATCAATAATTCTCCAAGAGTTACTGGTCTACCCTCATCACGGTGAATTCTGCCCTCAAACATACCGGGGAGAACTTCATCTGCCGCACCAGTTAGNATTCCGACTGAGAAATTATAGTCCTCATCTGAAAATTCATNCTCCCAAGAATCTTCAAAATCCCAAGTTTGTTCTTCTTCTTCCTCAATAAGGGACCTTTCTTGTCTTTCAATAAGTGTACTAGCCTGTCCACGAAGGATTGACCAAGCCATACGGACTAGTCTCCCACATGTTGGTAAATCTATATTTTCTGAATTATTTATCCTTTCTGTAAATAATTCTAAGAATACTGTTAGGTCTACATCCCATGGATCTAAGTCACTGTTTTGGAANAGTTGGAAAACTAATGCAACAGAACGATCAAAAGGATCAATTAGAAATTGATGTTCAGCTTCCTCAACTTCAGATAATTCTACTAGTCGATCCAAGTATCTGTTAGTCTCAAGATCAGCATCTCCACCAAGTAATCGAGAAACTATATCATCTCTCATAGTTGAAGCATCAAATACAGACAAACCATCACCTCACTCAACTTCTAATTCAGATGACTCTACTTCGTCTAATTCCTCTCCGATTCTTTCCTCATTGATGACTTTTTGAACTATATTGGCCTCAGCAATATCTTCGCCCCATTCTTCAGTTCTTTCTCTCAATGAATCTAAATTATTATTTTCAGNCGGAAGAATTTCTTCTGCTGAATCATTTTCTAAATCAACCCCTGCTCGTCCAGCAAGACCTCCGAGAGATTTGGGAGTTCCCAAAGGCTCGGGTACTCTTGGCATTTTATTGGGATCAGGTAAAATCAATTCCGAACGTTCTGCATCAGATTGTTTTCTAGCAGCTTCTTCTTTTTCTATTTCTTCGCTCATCTGTAATGCTGCTGCACGATCGAAGTCAGTAATTCTACGGCTACAACCATCACCTGCATGTGTAATTCCTATATGGTGGTTAGCTAAATTTAGACTGACCTTTCTCAGTGTCACCATAATGAATTGGGCTCTTTGTGAGCGCATCAAGCAAAGACTAGCAATTAGTTCAGAGTTAAANGGATCTAAATTTTGATCCACTTCATCGAAATAGTAAAATGGNCTCGGCTCATAGTCTTGAATNGCAAAAATTAGTGCGAGNGCAGCCATTGATTTTTCACCACCAGAAAGAAGATTCCTCCTAGTTTTACTATTTTTTCCAGGAGGCACACAATCCATTTCGAGACCTCCTTCGAAAGGATTCTTCTTATTTTCTAATCTTAAACTGCCAATCCCACCTGGCTGTAATCTTTCGTAAACTCTGCTGAAATTTTTATTCACATGATCNAATACTAATAGTAATCTCTTTTTTCTCTCAGACTCTAATTTCTCTGCGATACCCACAAGATCATTTCGACGTTGTCTCAAAATTTTCCCGTCTTCCACTAGTCCAGCAATCCTTTCTACTGCAGTATCATATTGTTCAATGGCTAACATATTCACATNCCCGAGATGACCGAGGCGCCTTTCAAGTCCCTGCACAACTCTTTGCGCCTCGGCCACAGTGGGTAATTGGATATCANCAGACGGAACCTCAATGTTCTCTGCTGTTAATTCTGCGACGATTTCATCTACCGCTATTCTTTTTTGATTAATCTGAACATTCAATTCCTCTATTCGGGAATTCAAAGTTTGACGATTTTGAGACTTGGTTTCCAGAGATGCTCGTAAACTAGCTCTTTCCTCGATTATAGTATCTCTTCGTTGAGTTAGAATCTGTTGCTCTTCATTAAATTGGGATGCTCGTCCTTTTAGTTCAATTAGTAAATCTTTAGATTTTGTAATTGATTCTTCAAGTTTAATCACTTCTTGTTTGGAGATTTCTATAGATTGCTCCTTGGAATGTATTTGCCTATCTAATTCTGATAATCTATCATGAAGAATATTTATTCTTTCAGTAGTACTTGAAATCATAGACTCTGACTGTAATTTAATCCTCTCAGCATCAGTTCTAGTTTTTTCTGCATTACGAAGTATTTCAGACAAATGATCAGGAGTATGACTCTGCAGNGATTCTGCGGCTTTAACTCGTGATTCGAGTGCCATTAGGTATTCCTCATTAGCAGNCTCTGCTGTTAATTTGAAGGTTTCAAAAAGNNTTTCTGAATCAGCAAGTTCTTTTCTAGCGTCTAAAATTTTCTTCCCAATATCATCCACATCTTTCTGAGCTCTAGAAATATCTGACTTCCATTCTCTTAGTTTTACGGACTGATCACTATCGTCTAATCCATGAATTTGATCCCTCAAATTTTGTTGATTAGTCCTGAGTTCTCTTAACGCAGCCTCTACAGTAGAATATATCAAAGTGGCTTCTTCTAATGCCCTTTCTAATTTTTCAGTACCTAAATTACTGGAGCCNCCTCCTCCAAAACTAGGCTTTGAAGAACCTACTGGCGAGCCTCCCGTCATGGCCCCTGAGCTTTCGATAATATCTCCTTTGAGAGTGACCATTCTNGCACCACCCATATTCTTTCTAGCTACATCCATCGATTGTACAATCAATGTATTCCTTGAAGCATACCTTACTGCAATATCAATNTCTGAATCATATTCTAATAAATCATGAGCAAATCCAAGAACTCCCGGATTCCTAGAAACTATTAGAGTACGCCCTTGTGGCCTTGAAACACTTAGTTTGTTTAATGGGAGGAAAGTTGCACGGCCGCCTCCATTAATTCTCAACCACTTTATACATTCTGCAGCAACCTCATCATCTGTCACTACAATACTTCTAAGTCCATTTCCTAGTGCTAAAGCTAATGCATCTTCATGGATTGATTCTTTAGGAGAGCATAACTCACCTAAGGTTCCAAGAATTCCTTTGATNTCACCACTTTGCCTTAATTTAGATAAAGCTGCTATTGTGATTGCAGAACCCGGTCTATTCGCTCTTGCTTCTTGACGTGCTCTGGCCTTAGTAAGAGCTATTTCGGCATCTCTGACCTTATTTTGCGCCCTATCTCTATCTTCTCGAAGGTTNACCTCTTGCTTTGTTAATCTCTGTAATTCATTTGCTAAATAAGTACGATCTACTCCNCTTCCGGCNTCCTTAATTTCTTCACCTAACAACTCTAAATCATCTCTATTCAACGTTGCTTGCTCATATTGTTCCTCTAAATCAGCTAACTTCTCGGAAAAAATCTGAGTATTTTGTTCTGCTCTATCCGATTCTAATTTCGCTTCAGAATAATCCTGCTGAGTCTTAGTAACCAATTCTGTTGCCTGGCCTAGAGCACGATTTAAATCGCGACCAAGCCTATCTCCTGATTGAATTGCCTCTCTAGCTTGAGTCTCTTCATCNGCCGCNCTTAACAAGTCTTCTTCTGACTCAGAAAGTTTTAGTTTAGCATTATCAAGTTCTTCTANTGCTCCATCATGAGCATCTTTAACNCTAAGGTGCTCCTCACGAATGATTTCTATATCTTCATTAGTAGATTNNATGATTTTCGATTGATCCCCTATTCTATCTGAATTAGTTTCTAAATCGATCTCATGTTGACGTATTGTGTCAAATAATTCTTTAGCATCGCCACTCATAATTTCATCCAAATCATCTCCAATTTGAATAAGTTCTTCATCAAATTTACCTAATTCAATATTCCCTTCTCTAATTTGATCAGTTAAGACTCCAATCTTCCCAGTATAATTTGAACGTTCTTCTCCAAGTAAGCGTACTTCGTCCAACCTATTCCTGTGCCTTGATTGTTGTAATACCATTTTATTAGAATCTAATTCTTCTTTAAGATCTTTAAATTTAAGAGCTTGCTGCCTTTCCTTTTCGAGACCCTTCAATCTTTTCTTTTGTTCGTCTTCAAAAAGATCAATAGTTTCTATATTATTTTCTACAACTTTCCTTTGATTGTTCGCCCTACGGATTTCATCATCATATGCAGTAACTCCTGCAACTTCTTCAAGTACTCCTCTTCTTTTATGAGGAGTCATAGTTGCCAAAGTTGTAACATCTCCTTGCAGAACAATATTGTAACCATCACCATGTAATCCAGCTTCTGCAAGCACTCTCCTCATTTCTGTGGCTGAAGAAGGATTATCATTGATGTAATATGAAGAAATTGTATCATTCTTACGATTCAAGCGAACTGAACGAGTGAATGATACTTCCTCTGTATCAATCCTGAGCCTTCTCCTTCCATCAGGTTCTGGATCGTTCTTGAAAACTAATGTTGCAGACATATTCCTGGCAGCCTTACCTCTACCTCCTCCATTGTAAATTAGTTCTGATACATTCGAAGCCCTCAAAGACTTAGTTGATTTAGGGCCGAGAACAAATTGAATCGCATCTCCACAATTAGATTTTCCAGAACCATTAGGACCTGTAATTG
>NZDA01000011.1 GCA_002686525.1 Methanobacteriota archaeon
CAAAGAGAAGGGGAAAGTTATGTTATTGTAACCAGGAATCACATTATCGTCAAGATCTATTAAACTCCCTCTAATTGAAGTATTTTCAGGAACTGTTGCTTCGATATCTACCCATCCATAATTGAAAGTATCTACATCACTCATATCAATAGCATTACTGAGCCAATATCCTCCGGCTCCATAGTTGGCGATTAATATGCCGAAATTATCGATATAAGCACCTTGGTATGTGACACTGGTGTCTGTGGATAGACGGAACCTAAACCTTAACTCATCACCAGCATAGCTAGACAAAGGAGCTTGTCTGTTTTCAAAATCGTCTTGGTTACAATCTCCACTCATCCATGCGTCATGACCATACATTTGATTTCCGGAATAACCAGGAGAACCATCATACCAACCAGGAATTTGTGGATCAAAGTAATTCCATGAACCACCATTAACTTGTATCTGAAGACCTACAGCATCCCAGCTGTTTTCAGTGCAAATCCACTTGTCAAATGTCAGATATGCTAAGCCATCATTAGGAATATCATAAGTTGGAGAAGTCAATAACGAATTCTGATTATTTGCATAGTTACCATTCAAATTTGTTCCATATACATAGGGGAAAGAAGGTTCATCATCAGGTCCAGCATTAGTTCCTAATTGACCATAATTCCATGCAGATTGTTTTGACCAACCAGGAGCATTGCTCGTTGTAGGATTAGATGCTGTAGAATCTTCAAAGCCAAAAATCTCTTCTAATACGCCACCTGTTAAGATGTAGTAATTCCAATCATCATATCCGATACTAGTACCTATTCCAGTACCATAATGTGTCATAGTATTCTGGTTTTCTAAATCATCCCTGAACAATACTGCACCAGAATCATCCACTACTCTGATATCTTCTAGAGTGAATCCTTCTTGAGTATCACCCGGATAATTACCTCCGTAATTCGTCCATGAATCAGTATCAACTACAAACCTAATGTGCACATTAGCTTGATTTTGATAAGCAGTTGGAATACTGTACTCAACTGTCCTTATTGCGTTACTTTGATCGCCAAATATACCATCATAAGAAGGATATCCAGGAATCGCCCCACTACGATCTTCACAAGCGCTAGCTGTTGAGGTAGTCCCTGTTGAAGACAAATCGTACCAAGTCACATTATTCAAAGATAATTCTATACATGCATTGTCGGAAGTTGAACCTTGTAAGTCCCATTCCATATCTATTTCAATTGATGAAGTAGAGTTGGTTCCAGATAAATCAATTGTCCTTTGTAAAGCTCCATATGAATTTGCAACATAATTACATGATGAAGATGTCAAAGACATACATCCATGATGCCAAACACCGAAATCGACTCCATCATTGTTAAAATCGATATTATCTAAAAACCATCCTGGCCTCTCATAAGTTGCATTAGGTGATGTCCAAATATGGAATCTAAACTGAATCTTAGANGCGTCATCAATATCAGTAATTGATGAAATACTNATATTTTCACTTAGCCATCCACTGTGTGTTGCTGATGCNAAAACTGGGACNGCTCCACTAGGTGCACCNTTAGGTGATGGAGCATCTNTAGACATTGTACTCGTATANCCTCCGTNCGGAGNGATATAGGTCCAGTCNCCCCAACTTCCAGTGTTTATTCTGTACTCAACCCANGCTCCGTCTCCACCNCCTGANGTAGTACTATCCAAGTGATACCAATGGTCAAATGTCATATATAANCCATTAAATGTTTCANAATCTGGTANATTTACNGGAGGTAATAGGAATGAACTACTGGTGCCACGAGGNACCGCTGAACCTGGCATAGTTCCAACAGCAACAATTCCTTCTGTTGCAGAAGATGGTATGGTTCCATATGGCATTGTCTGCTCGCTACCTAGATTAGTTCCGTTGTGATTAAAAGTCGTAGCACCCCACATTTCTTGAATATTACAAAGATATGTAGTATCTGTTATTTCTGTAGNATCTAACATAGAATCTTCNTCTGTATCCATCCCAGCATTAACCATGTAGCCACCCAACATACATTGTGAAGTCAAACCAGATGATACGGAAGTTACTGTTATCTCATAGTCAAAGAATCCACCTAACCCCGCTGTAATCACAGCAGAAGTACCACTNGNGCTTGGCACTATTGTAGGGGCGCTTGTGTAACCTGAACCACCATCAGTTACAAATGCTTCATAAATTGAGCCAGTTGATTCTAAAACACTTGATAGTTGTGCACCACCACCATTAGCACTTGATACCAAAACATACATCGTTTGTTGAGATGTNTAGCCAGAACCACCATTATTTACAGNGACCGAAGTAATTGAACCATTGCTAGCAACACTGGCTACTGTTGCGTTAGCACCAGTTCCTGTACATCCACCTGGNCATACAAATGCTAGATAATCTCCAACTACATATCCNGTACCTCCATTGGATATTGAAATACTACTAATTGCACTGCTGATTGTGTAAGTTCCTGNAAATCCACTGCCTGAACCGCCGGTTGCAGAAAGTGTTCCTGCAGTGTAACCACTACCTCCATTGGTCACGTTAAGTGTAGTAACGCTATCTTCCAGNGCATTACCACTACAGTACATCAGTGTACCAGTTATCTCATCNGACGAAAGTGAACCATCAAAATTATTGTCATATCCATGATCTACCCAAGATGCGGATTGATTGTTACATTCAGTTTCAGATGTTGATGAGCCTACNGAATAAAGGTGTTCCCAACCAGGTGAATATGTATATTCATCACTCATTGATACATCGATGTCGCCCACATCGAAAGTACTAATGTTTGATCTTGTACCGTCATCAAGCAAGGTAATTTGTTCTAAATCTGAAATATAATTCGTTCCAAAGAACCTTCCAGAATTCAAATCATCCCCTTCCCATACAATTCCAGGCTCCATAGAAGTAGCCATTTCAGAATTGGTTATGTGAAGCCAACCATCCTGAACTGTTGCATTCCCAGGAACACGAAAACCAGTCAAAGTAATCCCTTCATCAGGGGGATTCACAGAGCTTGGACCTGTCCAAGAAGTTGTTGCAGCGGATGTTAGCGGGGCGATAATCATCAGTAGCACTAGAGCAAGTGCAGTCCTACGGCGGTCAGACATGTCTGTCTCGTTAGTTTGTTAGATTATGAAGTTATTTCCGTGAGCGTGTAGATGGTGAAGAAAAATAATGATTTCAATTCAAAAAATGGAGCCACTGGGGAGAATTGAACTCCCGACCTTCCCATTACCAATGGGATGCTATACCCCTAAGCCACAGTGGCGGCGTTATTCGCAAAAACAATCTTGATTTAATCACTACGGAGAGAGATTCAAAATCACATATCTATAGCAACAGGCTCAAAATCTCTTTGAGTCTCGCAGAGATGAAGCCGAGGTCGCATAGCCTGGTATTGCGCATGACTGGAAATCATGTGGGATTTTCCCTCGGGAGTTCAAATCTCCCTCTCGGCGCCACTTGATAATGATTAATTTCTATAAATCAAAATACTATTAAGACAGTTATTTTTGAATCGAAATAAGCGAGTTACTTAATGCAGTATTTCATGTCGGGTGTATCGTAGGAGGCCTTTGTTCTATGACTGATGAATCAGAAATTAGAAATCAAGATACGATTAGACTCAGTGAAATTGGACTAAAATACAGGTTTTCGGATACTAATCCAAGATTAGAAATATTAGATAAATTCATGCAAGAGTTTAAATTTCATTCGAAAATGATTTTGAATAGATGGGGCGTATTTGAGTTTTCAATATTTGGAGTAGGAATTTTAGCCATCATACTAGGTTCGTGGGATTTAGGAATTGGAGAACTTAAGGGAGGTGGAGATTATAATAGATGGGGGACTGAAGGAATGCTATTCCTGAATGATTTATCTTTAATGCTAACTCTTCTATCAATAATCGCATGGATTGTATTCATTATTCAATTATTCATTCGTTTCCCTATTATGAGAGAGAATCTTGTTTACATGATTATAGGAATGATAGCGATCCAAATAGGCTACATTTACACCTTCGCCCAAAACCCAAACTTCCCTGAAGAGGCGAGTATTGGGAAGCTCGCTCCAATAATTCTTGTCAATCTAATTTTCACATTCCTAATTAACTTCGTAGTACACAAGGCAGTTACTGAGACCAGAGATGTTCACGTAATCGAGAGGCACTCACATCCCGATCCGAGAGTCGTAGAAACAGCTTGGAAAGACCACAGTCTGAAACTTTGGAGTTTCGGTTTAGGTGTTTGGATGGTATTAGTCAATATTTTCTCCTGGTCTTCCTCTAAATCAGTTGCTCTCAGGCCAATTTCTTCAGAGGCGACAGTTTTTGATTTTCCATGGCTATATCTTATCTGTAGTATAATCTCAATTTTCCTCCTTATTCATATCGTCTGGTATCCACAATTCATGCTTGGAGGAGCAGAAGAGAGAATTCAAACTGAAAGAGCTAGAGAAGTTTCAGGACAATTTAATAGTGTAATCTCGAAAGATATCCAAGGAATTTGTCCTATTTGTAAGGAAGAAACAGCAGCTATTCAAGATACAAGAGGGAAAATTACCATACCTTGTGAATATAATTGTGGAGGAGTAGGCGCTCCTGGAACTGTTTGTGAGATATGTGAATTAACACTACCTACCAGGATTAATTGTGCAAACTGTAATTCCAATACCACAATCTCAAGTCATTTTAGTCGACAAGATGCATGGTAATAATTTTCAATATGGAATGGTAGTGCTAATATGATTACCGATATGGAATCCAATGAAATCGAAGAGGGTGAATCAGTAAATAATAATGGAAATGATTTCCAAGTTTTTAATAGAAAAAGAGATGAAGATGTCTTCAAATTGTTAGTTGGATTTTCAGTAACATTAGTTTCTTTATTTTTTATTGCAGTAATCCTTCTTTGGGTTTTCATCACTATGAATGGAGAGGTTTTTGGATTTAGCCCACCTCAGTCACTAACTACATGGGAAGAGGAATATAAAGAAATGACCGGAGTGAATGAAATTCAAGGATTAGATGGAACTGGTATTTCACTATGTATAGTAGATTCTGGTATCGATACTACGCACCCAGATTTAAAGAATATTAATCTCAAAGGATGGAATGATGTGATTAATTCGGCTTCAGAGCCATATGATGATGATGGTCATGGAACCGCGATGGCTGGGATTATTGTTGCAGATGGAGGATTAAATGGCCTAGCTAAAAATGTTGATCTGTATGTGGCCAAAGCAATAAATTCTGACGGTTCAGGAACCGATGATGGAATAGCAGAAGCCGTAGATTGGTGTGTGTCGCAAGATAGCGATATTATTTCGCTGAGTTTAGGTGGAGCACAAGGATTTGGAGGAGGTATTTTTACGACTGATTCGCTCGAAGTTGCAGTTGAAGATGCAATTGATGTGGGTGTTATTGTCGTAGCCGCTGCAGGAAATGATGGAGAAAATGATGACGGAGATGTGTCATCTCCTGGTTCCGTTGAAAATGTGATTTGTGTCGGAGGAGTGACTAGACTTGGTAATGTTTGGTCAGGAAGTTCAGAAGGAGATAACAATGGTAGATTATTACCACTACCACCAATTTTACCCAGAGATGATCCGGATAAAAAACCAGAGATTATTGCGCCAGCACTTGAGGTCCCAGTTTTGATGACAAACTCTGAATCTTGGTGGGGATGGTCAAGCGGGACCTCCGCTTCAACAGCATGGGTTTCTGGTGGCTTAGCATTATTTTTGCAAGAATATCCTGAGTTTCAAAGAACGAATGATAGCGACTCTACAAAAATCGAGGAGCTCAAGGTTTTATTAAGTGAGAATTCTCAGATGAAAGATGGACAAAGCCAACATGACGATAGATTTGGATACGGAATTTTCAAAATAGACAATCTAATTAATTCTGAAAATTCTAATTCAACTAACATCAGTAATATTGTAAAAAAAGAAGGTGAAAAAACACAAAAAAACATATTTCAAGTATTTCAAGTTGAACGACGAATGGCAGCCAGTGTCCCACCGGATAATTCGATAAATGCCATTGAATGATTAGTATTACACTCGCGAATTACTTGCATCCACTGGTTAAATGACTCAACTTTCTTCTGAGCCTCATTTGGCTCNTCGCCATCTTCTGGAACACCGACATCCCCGGTTGGAACTTCAGGTTCTTTTACAAGAATAAAACCTCCTTTAGAAATCACATCTAAAGCTGCAATTGTTGCTGACGGNCTCTGGTTCTCTGGTAAATCTATGATTATAAGATCTATTGGTTGCGGTAGAGGAGATGGTTGAGCTATTGTTGGTAATGCAGTTGTTGCAACAGACCATGATGAGGTTTCTGCAGTAATCTCTTGCCATGTTCTTGTTAGAACTTGTGTCCATTGCTCAGCGGAATGTCGGCGAATAAGACGATCAATAATCACTCCAAATTTTCCTGCGGGTTCTATAATCCTAAATGTATCTGGCCTTGGCCTATCTTCTGATGGAGGGTTAGCAGGATCTCCAGTCCACAAGTCGAGAAGCCAAGCGGTTAAATGACCAATCCCTCCACCTACTAGAACTACATTCCTCGATGGAATTTTTGAGGTGATATCTCTGATTTTAACTCTAAATGACCTTGATAGGGGGGCCAAATTCATGTGTAGCATCTGTTGACCTATATTTGCTGCAATTTCAGGTTCTTCATTACCAAATTCTGATTCTGAAGACAGTAATTTTTCAAACATTTCACGCTCAGACATTTGAGGTAAACCAATGCCGCCCCCGTCACTCATATAGGGGGCTACATTATCTTCAATTTCAACCATCCCATACAAGGATGGCTTCAATAAAGAAAGTCATGTCGTAGCGACATGGAAGATACAGACATCGAGGAAGAAGTATTTGATGCCACAGTGTGTCCTGAATGTACAAAAATGACTGAACATGAAATTCTCAAAAGAAATATTAGAGGAGATGGAGAAGACCTACTAGTTAGATGTATGATTTGCAGTAATGTACATAATCTCCAATTAAGACCCCCTAAATCAGTATTTATCAAGACTACACTATCTGATAGAATGGATAGTATAATGCAATTAATTGAATCTGATGAAGATGAAGAAATAAATACAGATGATTATTTTCAACATGAAGAACAAACTTACAGAATTACTAGAATTGAAGATAAAACATCTAGAGAATGCTCAAGTCTTAATGCCAATGAAATTTCTGCAATGTGGGCTGTAAGAGTTGATAGAACAATTGTGCCCATTACAATGACTGAAGGTGAAATTAGTGTCCCAAGCAGTATTGAATGTGACCCTGATAGGATATTTTCCTGTGGAGCTATAATGAAAATGAACGGAAGAAGGTGGAGAATTAGGGCACTCCATACAGGAAAAGGAAGAACTTTGAATGGGAAAAGAATCGCTAGCGAGATAAGAAGAATTTACTTACATGTTCCAGAAGATGAATGATAGAGATGCACACTATCTTCTATTAGTCCAAGGCATTATGATTGTCTTAGTAACATGCCATGCAATGTCTGGATTTTCACGTATTCTTCTGACACCATACTCATACCATTTAGTTCCATAAGGGACGTAAACTCTCGTAAAATGACCTTCGGAAGATAATTTCCTTCTAAGATTGCCACGAACTCCAAGAAGGAATTGAAATTCATATCCAGGGCCTTTTCCTTTCCTAGGGCTCCCAGAATTTTTCCTAGTATCATTTTCAACAGACATATTCATTTGTTTTAATTTGTCCAAACTATGGTTAATTATTGGTAAATCGTGCGATGCGATAGCAGTGTAACAACCCATTTCTAACATAGATTCAATGCATTCATTGGTTGAATCAACAATATCTTGATAATTTGTAAAAGCGATATCTTCAGACTCCAAATAAATTCCTTTACAAATTCTAAAATCCGAAAGTGGCCCTAATTTTTTAGAAATATCAATTATATCTTTCTTTGTACGGAATAGCCGCCCCTGGAGGACAGTTCCGATATTTTGATACCCCTTTTCCTGCATTATTAATACAACATCAATAGTATCTTGAGTCACTCTATGATCTTCCATATCTAGACGAACAAAGATATCATTCAAAGCTGCCTTTTTAATTATCTGTTCAATATTAGATATTGCCTCATCTTTATCTATTAATAATCCCAAAGCAGTAGGTTTTAGAGAAATATTTGCATCAATCTGATTCGACACAATTGAGTCTAGAACTCTAAGATATTCTTCAACGAAATATCTTGCTTCTTCAATACCATTAATTTCTTCCCCTAATACATCAATGGTAAAACTAGTGTCTTCTACAGACATTTTTTTCATCAGATTGATTGCGGATTCTAGGTCATAACCAGCAACATAACGACTTGCAATACGCTTAACTAGAAATTTAGGAGCTACAGGCATAAAGCGGACAATGATTTTCCCTAATACTCCCATACTATGTCGAAGGGAATTAAAGATTTGATTATTCGCTTTGGAGGATTTGCTTCCCTCTCCTAACTTCGATTCCTAATTCATCTAATTTATTGATAATAGCATTTCTTTCCCAACCCTTGAAAGATTTCCTATCTAGATGAGCAAATATGTTATTATTAGGAAAGGANATTCTAGTNGATTCAACAGCATTACGAACACACTCAGACCATGGTCCTNAAGGAATTTGACCCTCATTNTTATTATCAAAAATCAATGAATAATTTGCTATAACATGACCTAAATTTATATCAGAATTGATGATGATTGCTTTGTGTCTAGGTGCGTAATGTCCGCCGCCAAATCCTATCATCACATCAGATTTGGGATCAAAATTTGATGTTCCAATGTCAAACATTCCTAAAACATCAGAGATTATTTCTGCCCAACAATCTGCAACATCATCCCTACTCCATTCATTCTCAGTAGANCCAATTTCTATGTACAATGTTGGAGAGGTTAAGACAGGACCATGATGAGTAGATTCCAATGTCAAATCAAAATCACTGTCCAAATTTTTNNCTCTGGCCAGCTCATTCATTNTCCTAAATAATGATGCGAAATATTTNCCAGGAGGGACTAAAATACCATTTTTACCTCCCGCTTTACCATCTTCACCATATGGCAATATACCAGGAATTCCAATAGCATGTAGAGTCATTGCAGGAGTATTAGAATTCGAAACGTGACGAGATAANATTAAGACTTCTTCAACCATTAAACTGGTTTTCTCTTCAAACAAAGTATCAATATGATCAGCTTTAACGTGAATTTCCTCTATTAATAGTAAATACACTCTACCACAATCATGCATGTAATAGTCACCAATGTCTAATGAAATGGGNTTGCTCCAACCTTNAAGTCTCATNACTGCATCATATAATTTCATNGATGCAGAGTCAGATTTAGAGGATATCATAAGCACTCCCATAAACTATCCAAAGAGTATTTAATTTTCAATCCTCTGAACCACACCTTCAAACACTGAGTATTAGGGGCAATCTATATGCAGGGTTCAGNNATTGGATTCGCACCGATAAAAATCGACTCAGGAGATGATATTTNTGTTATTTCGGGAGTTTCTGGGCAATTATTAAAAGTTGATAAAAATCTTAAACCTTTAGCAGATATCTGTACTCCATTCCCTGCATTAATCACCTCGAGCACAATCCTAGGAAATATATGGATAGGAGTATGGATTGAAAGGGATCTTAGACAAGCAAGAATGGCAGCGTTGGATTTGACNGATGATTGGTCAAATGGCCCAACTAAATCTGATTTGAGAGACTATCAGAGTGGATTCTCACTACATCCTTCCTCTAATGTATGGTCACAAATTCTAGATTCCGAACCCACAGCATTGTCCCAAGTTGACGGTTCCATATGTTTCTCTACAATAAACAGAGGAATCTACAAAATTGATAGCGAATCTAATGAGATATGGAGAGCAGAGATACCAAAGTGGAGTGAAATTGAAAAAATAAATACATTTGATGAAATAGTTGCTTTCTTGAGTTATGAAGAANAACTGGTATTAATGTCAAAGGCCGGAGGATTTGCAATAATTGATGAAAANGGTAATTTAGTCNAGAAGGGCGTACTAAAATTACCTGAAGTCATTACTGGATTCCAATATGAAAAAGAATTAGGGTGGTTTATCAAACTAAATGGAAAATGCTTTGCAACTCTATCATCATTAACCGATTCTCCAAAAATTTACAAAGTNTTAGGACCTNTATACGATGTTAAAAATATTCAAGGAGAATGGTCCTGGACTGGNTGGAGACACGATGGAAAACTAACTAAGGAAGGAAAACTCATAACAGAATCCAGAGAAAATATTGGAATTGGTATCGTAGGAGAAAATGTTCTGACTAACGATGGAATNTGGGAAAAAATCAGAGTTTAGTCACTCTTCCTCATCGTTTGAATTGTAACCACATTTTCCACATACTTTCCTATCATTGTGAATTCCCAGGAAGACACCAGGTCCACAAACCGGACAAAACTCTCCTTTACGTACCAAAGAATCGCCATCGATTGAATATTTTGACCATTTCGATCTTGGGTTAGGTCCGTCTGACATTATTCATCTCCTCCTGTTTCTTTCTGAGCACGTGTTTTTTCGTGCCTATCAACAATAAATTTTGGTTCTAATGATGCGGATTCCTCGGAGTCATAGATTAACGCAATTCCCGTGGTTAATGGCATTCCATATCTAGTACTCACGTTCTTAACAAAAACTAATTCTTTTTTCGAACCAGGTTCGGCTTTAGCTGCAGCAGTTATCATTTCCGAAAGTGTTGGNGTCGGAAGATTGGCATGATTCCATTCAAAAGTTAATTCAACTCTTCCAAGTAGTGGGTTTTCTTTTCTTTCAATTATTTGCATATTTTTTCCTCCTTACCTAATATTCACCTTCAAAGCATAAGTTCCAGGACTAGTAACATTCAATCTCGCTGCCACTTCGGANCTTTCAGGGTTNAGAATTATCACATACCCTTGCCAATCAGTAGTTACTGGAGCATTGGGGCAGTGTTTACACTGAATAACATCATTTTTATTTTCAGGATCAGGGAGTATACGGTTACATTCACCACAAGCAAATGGTTGTTTAGCCATCTTAATCCTGCTCCTGGATCCAAGAATATGCACCTAGCCCATCCATTTTACAATTTAATCCAATTTTACTAGCTCTGGGGTCATTTTGATTAATTGCCTTAGATACTACACGAGAACGAATGTAAGACCCTTCTTCCAAGTATTTTCCNCTTGAAGAACCTTCAATTCTCTTCACACCTANATTAACATTGATTGGTTCATCTAGTATCTGAGATTTNTGGAGTAAAGCTTCCATNGGACCTATTCTAACGAACGCTCCATATTCTGAAATNTCCGAAGCGTATCCGTCTACTACTTCGTTATTTTCCATATTGAATAGAAGTGCTTTGAACTTAACACGCTGATAGATTGCACCGTCTCCGTGAATAATCTTGCCACGTCCTATAGGTTCATGATCGAAGGTTAAAACAGTATAATTCTCATCGGGGTCGAAACGACCCTCAAAGGCATCGTTTGCTAATTCATCGATATGGTCGACTAGGTTTCTTCCTGCACGAATATATTCTGCAGGTATTCTTATTGTATCTTCGCGAGTGACTATGCTGTACATGTCTTTTTCCTCCATTTAACGGACTGCTCCGAGGTTTGTCGGAGGAAGGCAGAAGACCCCCCGTCCCTCATCGGCAAAGCCTCCAGAGGAGAAGTCCGTTGAACCGCCGACTTACCACCCCTGTATAAGCGCAACGGATGANTAATGACTCCCGNAAATAGGATTTACCTCACAGACCGTAGGTCTGAATGATAGTTTAGTGCGAATGTTCAAGTGGGTGTTGAACCCCATTTGAACCCTGAGGCGAGGGTTCACTATGTCAGATCAATTAAACAAAGTTACTATTTGTTTGATAATGACATCTCTGTTAGTCTTAATGCCTCACTCTGGATTTCTGGCGAATTATGGTGAAGAACGAATAGAAATTGAATCAATAAATTACAAACTCAACACATCAAATTCAGAAACTGTATGGGTAGATGGTGACCAACCATGGCCTCAGCCAGGTAGAACATCAAGTAGAGATTCTTCTCCCCCAAATCATAGTCCAGATGGTGGTGCTGGAATTGATTCTCCAGAAAATGCTAGTGAGTTAAAATCAATTGTCAATCCGGTTATTAATTGGCAATACAGTAATTATGTTTATTCTACAGATGCATTAGCTACACCAATTGCTGACTTTTCAAGTTCAATTATTTCTGACCAAGATTCAGTAGAAAGATGCGGAGGAGATTCATTATTCTCAATAATAATCCAAAGAGAGGATGTAGGAGGAGAACTACACAGTTTCTTGAGAATTATTGAAGGCGAGGATGCAGATCTAGCCTGGGAAGTCGATTTAGGGGCAACGGACGAAGTTAAGGCTTCGCCGGTAATTGCCGACTTAGATAATGATGGGAAACAAGAAGTGATTGTTTCATTTGATTTAAGCGGTACATTTTATGTGAAAGGTTATTCTCCTGAGTTAATTTGTTCAGTCACAGGTTGGTCTCCTGGAGGCAGTCATGTTACTGAATTACTGTGGACTTATTCTGATTCAACATTGATGATAGGGAGTGATGACGGACCTTATGTAAGCAGTGCTTATGGAGGGCATAAACCAACTGCACAACCTTTACTGGCAGATTTAGATTTAGATGGAACTGCCGAATTAGTACTTTCACTAATTGAGAAGAACTCTGAAGATCCTGTAATCCTTGCTCTTGATATTACCGGTAGTGCTGCAACATCCATTTGGGAAAAAACACTAGACAAAGGGACTCATCCATCCGACCCAACATTTGTTCAAACAGATGAGAATACTGCTTTCGTGATGTTAACTTCGGTCCAGAGTTCAACAAGTGCAATGTGGTTATGGAAACTAGATGCTGCTGATGGAGATTCTAATTGGGATGGGATGTCTTTAGGGAATTTAAATGGTTTCGATTCAAATGTACCTCATATTAGACTGCCAGGTCCAGTAGTTGCAAACTTAGATTCCGATGATGCGATGGAAGTAGTAATCACAATTCCTTCTGATTTTGATGGTAGTGGTTCAGCATATGGTGCTGAATACTATGGAATGGAAATTAGCGATGGAACGAAAATATGGGATTTCGAAGCTTCAAATGGTTTTGCAGATTCCGCGCCAATAATAATTGACACTGATGGAGACGGAGATCATGATAGAGTCTGCTGGATAACATGGACAACAAACAGTTGGAATACTAACAGAGATGGATTTACTGGATGTCATGATGATACTGATGGAACAAACCCACAAGAAGCATGGAGTAAAGAAATTCTAGAGCCTCAGGGGGCACCAAATGATGGAATTGCAGTATCATCACCTATTTGGATGGATATTGATGGAACTGATGAACCAGAGTTAATCGTCCCATATGGAAGAGAATTGAGAGCATATGATGGCGATTTAGGCACGATGGCTGGTGTAAACTCTGATTGGAACGACCCTATTGCAATTAATCACAGACTTTGGTCATCACCTTCTTTAGCAGATATTGATGGCGATGCTACTTTGGATCTAATTATTGGAGATACTGTTGTTTCACATGAAATAGCTGATATCAGACCCCAATTAGACGGGCGAAGTATAGAGTTCAGCCCGGTTGCACCAGACCCTGGAGAAATAGTTACAATTACAGTCTCTTTTGAAAATGCAGGTACTGCTGATACAGATGAAGATTCGGATGTAATATTGTATGCAGATAATCAAATAATTGCTCAAGAAAGATTTGGTAACATGCAGCCAGTAGATCCAACAGGTTCAGGATCTTTATCGACATTCAATGTAGAGTGGTCAGGAAACTTGGGNGAACATGAATTTAAACTNGTTTTAGATCCTTANAGAAACATAACACAATCAAGATATGATAATGACATTCAAATAACCACTTTGAATATTGTGAANCCATATAATGCTAGTTTTGAGATACCAACAGANCCGACAATTGTCACTCCAGGTGANAACTCTCTCTTTATACCGAATATACGTTCTACAGGTAGATTAGCAGGAACCTGGAGTCTGGAAGTAAGTGACTCAAATTTACCCAATGGATGGACTTGGAGTGATGAAACACCAGGAGGTCTTGAATCAATAGAGATAGGTGTCGGAGAAATTTGGAGTCCAAGACTGAGAATATCTGCGCCAAGTGATGCTCTAGGGTCTGATTCCGGTTATTTGACACTGACTCTGACATTAGATGATGATTCTAATGTTTCAATTTCTGCTCTTGCAGCAGTAGAGGCAAATAGAACAAGAGGATTATCCATTAGAGGTCCTGATGGTACTGCTAATAGCCAAGGGTTTGGGCTTGTGGGAGAGTATGCAGATGCTTGGATTCTAATCCATAATCTTGGAAATGCGTTAGAAAATCAAATTTTAATGGGGAATGGAGATACCTCATGGGGCAATGATTTAAGATTATTTGATTTACAAGATAACGAAATATTCGCTCTATCTTTAGACCCTGATGAAGTGATCTATGTTAAAGCACGATTAGCTGTTCCAAGCAGTGCTAATCTCGGAGATTCTGTCTCTACTGATCTCACATTATGTGTCAGCACAGAGATTTGTCAAACGATTCAGATTTCATTCACTGCAACTGGAGTGATTACTGATGTTCATCAAAGATCAGTACCTGGAACGACACTTTCATGGGACATATCAGCCGACATGCCAGCGGGAGAAAATCAACTTGAATGGTCAATAAGTGAATCAGGATTGATTATTCCAGGATGGTCGTGGAGTACAACAGGAGACCTAGAAATTATTGATGACTCATTGATTCTAACTAGATCTGGCTCTTCGAGGGTTTATGGTACAATTATTCTTGATCTACCTGCTGATGCCCCTCCTTCATATCATACATTTTCTGATCAAAGTGAGCAATCTGTAAACCATATATTCCAATTCTCACTTGAAGTATTACAAATATATAGAGCGGAATTAACTATTACATCGCCGCAAGAACAGCCACATGAAGTTGAGGTTGAGGAAGATGTATTAGCGGTGATTAAGTTAGAAAATCCTGGTAATGGATTGGACATTTTTAGACTAAGTTCTGAGCTAATTACAAATTTCAACGATGATGATTTTGAAGTTGATGTTTCGTTTACTAGTAGTTCTGTAACTTTAGGTCCAGGAAGTCTTCAAACAATACCTGTAATCATTAGACTACCAGAAAATACCCCTGCTAATACTCCAATTGAAATCATGATTATAATGACATCACAAGGAAATCAAAGTGTTCAAGATACTGAGATAATTTCTCTTACAGCTAAGCAAGACCACAGGTGGGAGATTACCGGATTTTACCAAGGAATCGAAATTAGGAATAGTACTATTGTAACAGCACCAGGAGATATTGATCAGGTTACTTTTAATGCAAAAAACATTGGAAATTTAGAAGATGAGTTGACTCTAGAAACTTCTGTTAACATCATATATTCAGGTTCAGATTATTCGACAGGATGGAATGCATCAGGCACATCTATTGAAAGCATTGGAGTGAATGAAACAGGGAATCCATTTGTTTCATGGTCAGTTCCTGAGGATGCTTGGAATGGAACAATAATGCAGATTACAGTTAATGCTAATTCCAGAGGAGAAATTGTAGATACTATAATTTTCAATGTCGAAGTTCCACATATTAAACAATGGAGAGCAATCTCTAGTCAAGTGAACTTGGAAATAGAACCAACAGGTTCTTCTATTGATATTGAAATATTACAGATGGGCAATTCGCCATCAAATGCATATTCAACGGTCTATGTTAATGGCTCGAATGATTGGATTGTTGAAACGCCAGAAGAACTACCAATCCTATCTCCTGGAGAAAGTGCATTTATGACAATTAATATCACTCCTCCGCAAAGCGCACAACATGGAAAAACAGTCGAATTACATATCAGATTAAGGGAAGGAAACTCTCTATCTGAAACTATTGTCCCTCTAAGAGTTGCAGTGAATCATCAGTTTGAATTAGATGGACAAGGTCCATGGGTGATTTCAGAAAACGGAGGTTATCCTCATGCAACTCTCTTGAATCAAGGAAATGCTCCAAGTACGATAACACTCAATGTGAGAAGTTTACCTTCAGGATGGAATGTTGTAGGCGAAACTACCACCGTTTTAGGAGTTGGTGAATTAAAAGGATTGCCAATCGAATTAATTCCTGATGATAATTGGGGTGGTGAGAGTTACACGATAAAAGTAGAAGCAATTGATGAGGCTGGTAATGTTGATGAAATATTACTTGACACTGTAAAACAGGATTATTCATGGGGTGTTTCTCCAGTAATTACAACGATTAGTGGAGATTACCAATTGCTGAAAATACATGGAACAAACTCAGAATCATCAGTTATGGATGGCAGTCAAGGACTATTAAATTGGGATAATGATGGAGGTTGGCTATGGTTAGCTACACAGTCTATTCAGGATGGAGAAATCACCATAGATTCAAATGAAGGTCTGGTTTATTCATCTTTCATAGTAGAAAAGACAAGCAGAACTGGTAGTTGTTCAATATCCGGAATTCAAGGAGATATTATTGCATACTGCAGAATTGATAATGGAACTGGATTATTTGACTACACCTTATTACTAGTTGATGATAATGGGAAATTATTAGATTCATTCTCGGGAACTCTTGAAGAAAATGAATCCTTAGAGATTCATAATTTAACAACCATTAATTGGGATCCCGCTCCTGGGAAAAGAAACTTAATTATCAGGGCTCTGGACTCTAGAGGGATAGAATTTGCTAGTTTCGAAAAAGAATTTGACATAAGAAGATATGATTGGAATATAGGACTAACAGGAATTGAACTAGTGGAGACTGGCGGTAATCAACAGGTTCAGATTACAACAATAAGAGAAAATCAAACCCTATTGAGTGATGCAGACTGTCTATTAGAAGTTAGTTCCGAAGGATATAATGAGAAGCATATAATTGATCCATCTGGAGTATACCTAAAACCGAAAATAGATCGTCCCAATCTTCCAGATGGTAGCGAATTAGTAATCAGATTCAGTTGTGCATTCCCTTGGGACATAGAGTCAGATTTATCAGATAATGAAGTCAGAATAATTTTGACCGATGGAGGAAATAATGATGATGGAATCGAAGATTTGGAAACAGGTATTGCTGCAGCATCGCTAGTAATCGGCCTTTCTATTGCTTTGGCTTGGTTAGTTAAAAATCATAGAGAACGTAAAGAAATGTTGGAGATGACTGAGAAAGCAATCAAACAGCATTTATCCAATAAAAAGAATAATACTATTGTTGAAAAAACTACTTCTGAAGAAAGTATTTCGCTAGATAGCAGTCCTGAAATTGAAGAGAAGGAAATAGTTGAGGAAGTTATTGAAGAGGAAGAAGAAGTAGAAGAAGAACTAGATGAATTCGAACTCAGGTTGAGAAGACTTGGGAAATTATAATCAAACTGGAGTTTTTGTTATGGGAGAATATTTACCACCATCCGCGTTTTACACATTCGATCCAATTAGATATGATTTAATCGACCTTATTGAACCAATACTATCTTCTATTGGTGGAGATCATAGTGAGATTAAGAAAATCATCAAGGAATCCAATGATATTAATAATTTAGAAGAAGGAAAAGAATCACCATTCGATCATTCTACAATGCTATTTCTTACTTCAATTGATTGGAAAGAAGGGGGAGGCTCTCCAGAGCCACTAGATAATGGAATTGCAAGAGACAGAATCGGTAGATTTCCGAGCGATACGGGAAATGCAATCGAGTACATTTTGGAGTTCACAAGAGAAAAAGATGGAGAAATAAATTTCCATGAATTACTGATTAAACTAACTAACGGCCTATCCGCAGAAAATCTTGGAGAAGAAGGATTCGATAGGGGATTTGGAGGGATGGAACTTCTAGGTTGGCTAAATTTTGAAGAAGTTAAATTACTACTAGATTCAATGCATAGTGGGAGATGGATGATTAAATCCAATGAAACTATTGATGGTGGAGTAAGAGATTCGCTGAGACACCTACAAACATTGTTGAAGGCCGCGAAAAGAAGAAAATGTGGAATTCTAATGAGAAGGCACCAATAATTAGAAATCGTTCCCAGTTAATCTTGAGTACATATCAGCATACAATTCTGCGGTTTTATCAATTATTTCTTGAGGCAATGCAGGAATTGGGGGTTCTTCTGTACCTTGTTCCCTAGCTTTGTATAAATCATCATGGTGCCCTGTAGAGAGATAATGTCCTCGAACAAATTCTTTGGAAAGTTGTACTATCTCTCCTTGTTCATATTTATCAGCATCCCACCACCTATCTTCATCAAGAGTTCCAAATGAATCAACTAGTACAGGAACCCTGTTTGTACCCAGAGCAAATTCTTTCTTACCATCGACATGAATTAATCCTCTTTTTCCTGCTTCAGAAGCAATAATTTTGTCAACTTCAACAACGATCGCGAGTATGGAATCAAATTCTTCGTCTGTCAAATTGGAAATTTCTAAAGCTTCCTTCCTATCTAATAATCTATCAAACTTTTCAAATTTAGTTGAGACTTCTAAATATGGCTCTGGTAATTTGATACCCTCATGAAGAACAGTTCCGGGCTCAAATCCAAACTCTTCAGCAGGAGCATCTCCTCTCTTGTATCTCCTCCAACCAGAACCAGCGAGATAGTGCCTACAAATTACTTCTAATGGGACGAAAACATTTTCTCTGTCTCTTGAAATTGCACCTGGTTCTCTAACGACGTCAAAACGACGAGCACGAACTCTGTCTGGAGCGTTCATTTCGATGACATGGGTCTCACAAATTCCCGCTTTTTCTACCAATTCGAACCAGTAACAAGATGTTCTATTCAAAGATTCACCTTTTCTCGGAATCAGACTTGGAATAATTTGATCGAATACGCTTATCTGATCGGTATACCTAAATTCAATAATATCCGGATCCTCTGTACTCCATACTTGCTTGACTTTACCATGATACAACATCTCAACCATGACATAGGTCGAAGACAATAGCCCAATGAATATTACTAATCAATAATCAGTAAAAATTGGTCATTTCGTCTGAGATTCCGTGGCCATAATTGTATTTGACATTAACATTGCAATCGTCATAGGACCTACTCCCCCTGGAACCGGAGTAATATTACCTGCAACGTTTGAAACATCAATTTCCACATCTCCAACAAGTCTATATCCACTCTTTTTTGAAGAATCTTCGATACGATTAATTCCTACATCTATTACTGTAGCACCGGGTTTAATCCAGTCAGATTTGACAAACTCAGCTCTACCTATTGCAGCGACAACTATGTCTGATTTCCTACATATTTCCGGGAGATTTTTCGTTCTTGAATGTGCTATAGTAACTGTTGCATCAATTCCACGTTGAGCCAAAAGTAATGACATAGGCATTCCCACAATCCTAGACCTACCAATAACTAATGCATCTTTACCTGATAAATTAATGTTAGAAACCTCTAGGATCTTCATAATTCCCGCTGGAGTACAAGGCAAAAGACCCGATGCATCTCCCTGAACCAATCTGCCAAGATTCATTGTATGGAAACCATCAACATCTTTTGCAGGTGAAATTCTTTCTGTAATTTTCGATTCATCAATTCCCTCGGGAAGAGGGCTCTGAACCAATATNCCATGAATTGAATTATCAGAGTTTAACATATCGACNGTTTCTAGGATTTCTTGTTCAGAGGCACTTNTATCTAGATCAATTCTAGTACTCCTAATTCCACATCTTTCACAAGCCANTTCTTTATTTCTCACGTACACATGACTTGCTGGGTCATCTCCAACTATGACAACTGCAAGATGAGGGAATATTTCTCTAGCATGTAAATCTGAAATCCTCGAGCGAAGACCATCTTCTATAACGCGGCCAATCTTTTT
This sequence comes from Methanobacteriota archaeon, assembly GCA_002686525.1. GTDB lineage: Archaea > Thermoplasmatota > Poseidoniia > Poseidoniales > Thalassarchaeaceae > MGIIb-O2. The sequence continues at coordinate 20,029 of NZDA01000011.1, forward strand.
ACCATCCAAAGTTACCGCTGACATGATTAATTCGGAAAGCACTATACTCTTCAGATTGACGGAAGAGAAAATACATTCGAATTGATTTTTGGAGCCCCAGAGGAGATTCGAACTCCCGGCCGTCTGATTACAAATCAGATGCTCTACCAGGCTGAGCTACTGAGGCTTAAACNAGCCGAAGACGTTTNACATTTGAACCCTACACATTGTTAATATGAAAATATCCGGTGAATTGATGGGTAAAACCTTCTGCGACTATACATGGATGGAGATGGGAGAGACTATCTTCAGCAAAGTCAAGTGAAAATAAATATTGTAATTTCAGGATGGATATGCATAATACTCGGTAGTACTCTACTATTTACATCTGGTGAATCTACTCTAATTCTTTCTTTTGCAGCCCCTATATCTATATTAGGAATTATTTTACTTATCTTTGGNTTGATATACAAGGATGAGACTAACATCAGACCNGAAGACATTTCCTCTTGGGTGCCTGATCAAACCAAAATGCCTGATTCNGGNAGAGTAATGTATAGAATTGATACAACATTAATTGAACCGATTAGGACTTCAATATTGTGTGGAAAATGTGGAAATATCTATTGGGAAGAAGGACCTAAACCGAAGAGTTTTGATTGTCCTGATTGTTTAATTACACTTTGGTATGAAGAAGAAGAATGATTANTCGATTAAGCAAGCATCAAGAGTAAACACTCTTTCGAAGTTCAAGGAGGGAGCGTATGACACTTGGCAATAATGAGAANAAAATGCTTCGATGTATGCGTTCCAAAGANAAACANAATTGGACTCTTGANGAATTATTAGAAATTACAAAATGGGAAGATCAAGTTCATGTTGCAGGCGCAGGGAAATCTCTAGATGAAAATAAGCTTGTTGAAACAATAGAAGAACATTCAAAATTCATCACATTGGGTTCAGAAGGAATCAAAGCGCTAGAAAATGACCTGTTGGAAAAAAGAATTTGGGATTGGATGCTTAAACAAGATAATGAAAATAGAACTATGGCTGAACTATTCAATGCTGGATTTGAAAGGTATGAAGCGGGACCTGGAATAGGACTTCTGAAAACATTGGGAGTTAGAATTGAAGATGGCATATTTACATTCGAAAATGAAGATGAAATTACAGAAAAAATTACTATACGCGTAAATTTCATCAGGAAAATATCTAGCGGAAAAATAAATTTTAACGATTTAGAAAGTAACCTAGTTGAACATTTTTCTGGAAGAAAGAATTTAATTAATATTGAAGAATCCATTGTTAGAGAGTGGAAACTAACTGAAAAAGGAATAAATCTCCCTGATAGCGAATTGGAAGAAGTAGAATTAGTTGGGGAGATAACTCCGGAGTTTTTACAAAAAGATGGCTGGGAAAATGCTTCATACAAAGAATTTGATATTAATGCAGATACTCCAATCCCAGTTGGAGGAAGGCCTCACCCAATGCAATCACTAATTGAAAGAATCAGGTCAGTTTTCCTAGAGATGGGTTTTTCGGAGATTGAAGGGGATTATGTACAATCAGCTGGTTGGAATATGGATGCCCTATTCATTCCCCAATCACATCCTGCAAGAACAATGCAAGACACGTTCTATCTTGAAGAGCCGGAGAAATTAGAAATCTCAGATGAAATGTTAGATTTGTGGGCGTCTGTGCATGAAAATGGACATGATACAGGAAGCCTAGGTTGGGGTTCTAAATTTGATAAAGAAGAAGCCAAAAAAGGTCTGTTAAGGACACATACTACTGTAAATACTGTGAAATATATTGCAGAAAATCCAGAGAGTCCATCTCGAGTATTTGGGATTGGTAGAGTATTTAGACAAGAAACAATAGATAGAACACATTTACCAGAATTCCATCAAATTGAAGGTATAATCCACGAGCCAGATGCAAGTCTACCTATGTTGATATCAACATTGAAAACTTTCTATTCAAAAATGGGATATCCAGATGTTAGAGTAAGACCTGCATATTTCCCATATACTGAACCAAGTGTGGAAGTAGAAGTTTACTGGCGTGGAAAATGGTTAGAATTAGGTGGAGCGGGAATCTTTAGACCTGAAGTGACTGAACCACTTGGTAGTAAATGGCCTGTTTGCGCATGGGGCATGGGTCTAGAGAGATTAGCTATGCTGGTTCTAGAATTAGATGATATTCGTGAACTTTACCAGCCAGACTTGGAGCGCTTGAGTCGTATGCCTATTCTGTGATTTGCAAAAAGATGATTATTCAGACTTCTCATACTCGCAACTGCCATCTTCTTCTGTAGCGTTACTATCATAATTTGAAGCTTCAGGATCCATACATCCAGGAACTGGCTCTTCTGGATCTGGATCATATTCACAACTACCGTCATCTTCAGTAGCATCTGAATTGTAATTATTTGCTTCAGAGTCCATACACCCAAGTATTGGCTCTGGATCATATTGACAACTACCATCATCATCAGTGGCATTAATATTGTAATTATTTGCTTCTGAATCAGTACAACCAAATATTGGCTCTGGTTCACTAACTATGATTTGAATTGTAACTAAATCTGAAGAATCTTCCCAAGTCCCACATTCGCCCAAAATTGAGATTGTCATATTAGATTCTATCTCAGAGGGCCCCCAAGAAAATTCTCCACTCTCTGAAAATGGTAGATTAAGACTAAATTGATTAACATCTCCATCGGACCAACCTAAATCACAAGTTCCTAAATTAGGATGATTCAAAGTTCCGTTTATTGATACTGTTTCTCCACGGAATATACTAATTTCATTACTTTCTAATACAATTGTTGTAGATTGTTCAGAGGGATAATTTATAGAAAATGTATGTGATAATCTTGATTCTTGTCCTAAAGAATCAATAATTATCATCTTTAACGAATGAGTCCCTACATCCAAATCTGAAATGTCTACAGTAATTATTCCTGTGTTATTTGGAGCCACATTCAAAGGAGAACCATCTATGGTGGCTTCAATATTTAGTGAAGACATATCTTCGTCACTAATTGTTAGATATAACGTATCAATACTTCCAATCAAAAAGCTATCAGGGATATCCGATTCAATAATAGGAGCTAGATTAATACCTTCAGATTCGAAGTCATAAAAAAGTCCACCAACCATTACACTACCAATCATCAATCCGGCTAAGAAAAGAGAGCGCCCAGCGCCGTCATCATCGTCTTTTGAATTGCGCACGATTGAATGTGTAATGCTAAAGCATATGAAAATTGGCCATCATTACTGTCAATAATTAAGAAAATGTTCGGAAAAACATTTCACTATCACTCCGTGGAAAGTGCCTTGATATCGAGAAGAAATTCTTGAACGTCCCAATTAATTCCGGTCCAGGCAACCCTCTTTCTTGTCTCTTTGTCAAGAATGAAAGTCACTGTAGAGTGACCAACTCCATATTCTCCTAAAGAAGCTTCATGNGGATCTTCTATTTCAGAAGAATTAGATTCTTCAGTCCCTAATACTACACATCCGAGCCAGTTGCCNTCAGGCCTTTCATATCCTTCNTCACACATGCAATGAGCACTANCTCCTGAACCCATAATCCATCCTTTACCATTACAATCGACTCCTGGTGAAAGATTAGAAATATTTGAGTTACTAGAAACCCATGCTAGATGAGTATCGATATTAACATCAATGGCAGATATATTCTGAGATTCAGATATGGTCCATGTTTCATTTAGATTATCCCAATAATGGAGATTCCAGGACCAATTAGAGTCAGTTTCCCAGCCCCCAACAGTACCCTGATTTCCACTAATATTGTAAGTAATATTAGCATTTTCAAAAACATAGTTTGCGAAATCATTTCCATCACTATAACATCTATTTTCTGATATTTCGCTACGACAAGGAGTATCAATTACCATAGAAGAATTATCAGGATAAAGAACAGAAAATCTATTTGTTGATTCTTCAGGAGGCTGGCTAGCCTCTATATGGTCATTATCGACAACTATATTCCAACTATTCCATACATTAACCAGTGTAGATGGTCTTTCTGCAGAAAGATGATCCCATTCATATCCATTTGCCTCAGTCCACTGAGCGAATCTTTCAACGGTATCTCTAGCAGGATCAATTGTAATAGACAAAATTACTACATCATCAGAATACTCACCAAGGTTCTCATATACCCATGCGAGATTAGCAGAAATAGCCAGACAAACGTCAGGACATGATGTGTAGATGAAGGCAACTACTACTACCTTGTCAGAATAATCTGAAAGTGTCACGGATTCTCCATGTTGATTTAGTAGGGTAAAATCAGGAGCATCTGGTGGATTTTTGTATTCAGTACCATATAATTCTAAATCATTATTGGACTGCAAACATCCAGATAGAAGCATACAGGAAACTACAATCAAGGAAAACATCTTTTTCATTGAAAAACCTCTATTCATCTAAAAGTAGTTTGATATCTTCGACAAAAAGTTCGGCATTCCAAGCATTATCAGCCCACCAAACTCGCTGATTCATTTCCTTGTCAACAATAATCGTACCAGTGGTGTGATCGACCCAGTAGCTAAGTGGATGGTGCATCGCCTGAACCTCACTAGGTTCTTTTTGTGACTCGCTACAACCTTCGTTATCCACTTCCTCACCTTGAGGTGTGTCTGCACATGTATCAAACCCATCAGCAACTCCGTCACCATCTAAATCAGAATCATAAGTTGCTAAACCTACCTCGAAGTTTCTCCAAACAGGCTCAATAATTTCCAATTCTCCTGTAAGGTGAGGCCAGTCAAGTCCTCTGGCACTAGAATAATTATCCAAAACGGATGAGTTATCAGTCCAAGGGTCAACAGTAACAGTTAGAATTTGGACTTCAGTACGGTATAAATCACCTAATAGTTGGGCAACATAAGCTAGATTTGCACTTACGACAGGGCACACGTCAGGGCAGCGTGTAAAAAGGAAGGCAACCACTACTACATCGCCTTCATAATCATATAAACTGAAATTTTCGCCGTTTTCATCTATCAATGTAAAATCTTCAGCAGGCATAGAGGGAATGATGTCTTCCCCATAGAAAATATCTACTTCTTCTTCGCCTATACAGCCAGTAGTAAGGAAACATATGGACATGAAAATTGCAAACAGACTTTTTGACATAATCTCCCTACTCCTCTTCATTTCCAGAAGGCTTTTCCTTTTTTATCGTTCGACTAATTGCTGCCAAAGCAAATAGAACTAATCCAATCATTAGAAAACCCATGTTATTGTCATTACTCTTTGTTACTTCATTTCCTGAATTGCCACTAGGTAGAACATAATTGGGAGTTGTTTCATTATGAGTATCTAGAACTAATGTAATGTTCACTGTATGCCAAAGTGAACCATTAGAGTACACCAGAACTTGATAACTTCCTGCGGACCAGTTCAGTGGATCTAACCATAATTGACATTCATCATCATTCCCAGTACTATTGTATGGTTTGGCAATACAAGACCAATCATGTGTAGAATTGTCTGGATTTTCTAATTCAACTGTTCTCTCTAAATCCATTACTACATTATTGAAGATGATACTGTCATTTTGAGTGACTTGAGCATCGTCAGGCTGAATTGAACCATTTCTCATGATAAATTGGAAAGTATTAGCACCATGCGCATCAACTACAGGATTGATAAAAAGTATAATTACAAAAACAGCCAATGACGCTCTTTTCATCAAATTCACCAAATCTGTTTACTCTGAGCCCCACAGTGGTGGGTAGTCAAATCTAGAATCATAGTCTTCATCAAATTGAACAACATAGACTCCCGTAACCATATCAGAAATGAAAACGAAACCTCGTGGATCGTATTGCAATCCCCAATCAAACGGAATCATACAAGATGCCCAACAATCAGCCATGTCGTAACCCATTTCTGCTGCCGGATCATCAATCCATGGAGGACCAGCAGGCAAGTAATAACCGATTGTCTTTGTTTCCGCTAACTGAGAAATCGCCTGGAAACCTCGATCTGGTTCTGCAACTCCATTTTCCCAAATAATTTCATCCCATATGTGGCCATGGTCGGTTGCCCAAGCTCCAGCATGATAATGTGTGTAATATACATGTCCGGAAGGGCCTGTATCACCATTGTGGGGGCTGAAAATATAGCCACCAGGAATCCAATGCTGTGGATGTGAACCGTTGCCCTTCATACCTTCACCAGGCAATTTCCATTTTGAAACGAGGAATGGTTTTGCAGGATCAGTTGTATCAATTGTCCANACATATCCNGTGTGATTATCATTGGAACCATATTCAGGAGCAATGTAAGTGTAATGCCTCCAGTTCACGCCATAAACTGGATCTTCAAATCCAGTACCACAGTTGGACGGCCAATCTTCTACAGGATCGAATTCACTGATTCCTGAACAAATTAAGTAATCNTTNGGAACAGCATAATGGATGTTGTCGTTTCCTTGATTTGCATCGAGCCATTCATCAGCATCCATATTTGCGTGACCTCCACCNTCAGGACCATACCATCCTTCATCTGCAGACGGACAGCCCATCCATCGACCAACNTCTGGCGGCCAGTTAATTCCTAGAGGATCTGCAACTTGAGGAGGTGTACTAACATCTACCAATCTCAAACCTGCACCCCAATAGGAGACTGCAAGTAACCTCTGTTGAGTNATTGGGTGTACAAAGTAAACATTGTCATGGTTGAAGATAGAACCACCACATGTGGTGTAAGGTTCTGGAGTATAACCGCCCCATCTAATTATTTCTCTACTCATGTTATCTTGCTCCTCATTGTTAGTTGGCATCCAAGATTCCCAACCTCGAGGGACATAGAATACTTGGGTTCCTTTGTAGAATGTTCCACTACTACCTTCAACCATTTCCGGATAAGGATCAGCACCGAATAAGAACAAATGGCAGTCTTCTTCATCCCATGCATTGGTCGGATCTAAAGCAGGATCCCAATCGCAATAAACTGCTAAATCTTGATTATGGAATCCAGCAGGTGGATTATTCCATTCTGCTACTTTGACNGGACTNGTTTTGTCTCCAACATAAATNACATCCAACCTATTAGCTCCACTATTNGCATCATCATCATTAGGAATTGGATCAAGTTCACTATTTGTCANCTCATGATTNACTAAAACCCAATTGTTATCTTTGGTTACTTTGATATCAATCATTCTAGCAACTTCAGCATAGTAAGTAGAAAGCATCCTAATATTGTTAGGATTACTGATGTCTAAAATCTCAAACTGATTGTAGCTCGAAACATAGGCATAGCATCCACCAGTACCATCAGCATAAATTTCACAATCTTCCATGAAATTNCCTTCAATAGTAATTTCAGAATTATCTCCAGGNGTCGGNCCTACATTCTTAAATTCGTCTAAACAAGGCCTCCCTGCAACATTATCTAACTCTGCAGGAGGTTTTTCTTGNCCATCACAATTCAAATTGTGATAATCAATTAATTTAGCATTGGTTGTAGATAAACGATGAGCTAAAAGATCATTATGAGAATGATTTTCATCTTCGATTTCAATTACGGGATCTATCCATTCCATATCCGAATCATCTGTCGAAGAATCGTCACTAATCATTGACATACAACCAGATAGCGGCATTATTAGCATCAAGAAAGCCATCAAAAACATAGGAGAATTAGAAAACCGTGACATCGCAAAACCTCGTATTAATTAATTCACGTAAAGTTCTACTTGTGAATGCTACGGTCAAGATGTGTGAAATCAACTGACGTGATAGGGTTTGTCTATATCTAATTGGACTATGTATAACCCAGTTGTAATACATGAAAGATATGTATAACCATTATGGTATTCTGCTGCCCAAATGAATGGGGTCCAACCAAAATCATAGTACGAACTTGACAGAGGGATTCCGTCTTGTCCATGTGGAAGATGATAGCCAATAGTTGAGACGGAATGAACTTCAGTTCTGTTTAATTCTGAGTTTCTACCTTCTAACATTAAAGTTTCAATATCAATAATCCATAACCCTGCATGATAACTCGAAAGATAAATTCTACCATCCCAATTACCACCTAGACTCTGATCTGGTAAACCTAATGCTGAGTTAGTTTCAAAAATTTCTGCATCTGAATTATGAGGACTGAATAGTAACCATTCTTCTCCTCCAGGAATATGATGTTGCTCAGCGAAAGGAATTTCCCAACTATGGATAACTTGAGGCTTGAATGTAACTTGACCATTAAACATCTCATATTCAGTTGTATCAATCAAATAACCAAGTCCAGTCCCAACTGTAGTTTCTAAAACTTCAGTAGCAAGAAATGTCAGGTGCATTTTACCAGCAGGATAACCTAAATGAGATGCATCGACCATTTTATCCATTGGTTCTGCATAATGAATGTAAGATGCTCTACCTCCATTTTCATTTCCAGTACAGCCACAATCGATTTGTCCGTCTTCATCAAGATCGGCAAACTCCATCCATTGTCCAACTTCAGGAGCTCTCCAATTACATGTTAATTGAGTACCTAATGTAGCAGCACAACCACCAGCAATGAATGCGTATTCGATTGGAGAATTCTGTGGATGAGGTACATCACTAACATCGAATATCCTTAATCCTGCTTCCCAATATGCTCCGTAAATATATGTCCTACCATATCTAGGGTCTTGCTGGTCTTCACCAGGCCAAGTTTGTACGGTCATATCATGAATGTAGATCCAACCACCTAGAGTATTTTGCCAGTTTACTTCAGCCTCTCCTACTTTCAAAATACGTGGACTATCGCTAGGGCCATCGAAATTAAGATGTGCAATTGTAATACCTCCACAGGCGTCACCTTGGCCGATATCACATTGTTCGTAATCTGGATTTGCTACGAATATATACCATTCATTATCAATCATATGAGTATACAAATTATGAGGACCACTAGGGTGATCTGCATCATACCAAGCATCAACATAAGTTGGATTATATTTATCAGAAACATCAATCAAAGTCACTGTGACTTGAGCGGGATCTCCCCATTCACCAACATTTGGGTCAGCATTTCCAGGGTCAACTAACTGATTTTGAACTATAACATATTCATCTCCATTATACTGTAAATATTTTACATCCAAAACTTGAGTATTTGGATCTACATAGACTCCGGTAACTGTAGTATTCTCAGGATTTGTGACATCCACAATATGTAGTTCGGACCATCCAGCAATGTATGCATAGGTCCCCCCATCAGGAGAATCTGCTACCTGAACTTCAGCGTTCCCAGGTGCTGTTAGTTGATTAAATGAGATAGGTTGTATATTATCTGTGTAAAAAATATGTTGACTTGCATTTCTATGATCATGTCCCTCATTTTGTATCAGTGGATCTGTCACCAATGTGTTACTGTCAGTTAATTGTGTACTTTCGTCTGAAAGTAAAATTGTAGCAATAGTGGCTGTGAATAAAAAGAAGATTAGAATGCCTGCTAAAGCAACCCTACGGTTATCCATGTAGGTCGGAAGCAACCAGTCATGTTGAAGTCATCGGAGTGCATGGGATGAATCGTGAGACACCAGCGGGCACTAGTGATAGGATTATTTTTTGTTCTATTATTACCCTCAATTACTTCTGCACATGACCAGAAAGAGTATAATATTCTGATAACTGAAAATGGATTAACACCATCATCAGTAAATCCTGGAATCTTGGTTGAAACAGATACTTTATTTTTCAGAAATTTAGATGATAGAGAACATATCCAACATAAAATCTTGGTTGATGCTGATCAAGATGGTTTGTTCCAAGGAATAGATGACTTTGAGACAAGTTGGATTTCAAGTTCTTGTGAACTTAACGAAACTACTGGAGAAAAAGTAAATCCAGAATGTGAACAACAAGCTCTAATCCTCCTAGCACCTTCAAACGGACTTTTACCAGGAAATATTTCTATGGTTCATCAGATAAAGGAAAATAATGAAACTACTAACATTAGTTTTTACATCAATTTCGCTCCAGACATTCACGATATGGATGAAAATCTTCCAACCGGAAATTCTAACGAATTGATAGAAGAAAAAAATAGTAGAGAACAAACTTTAGAATTTATTGTATTCATTTCAGCATTGGGTATTTTCTTTGTGGGAATTGAATTGATAAAATCAAGAGATAAGTAGAATCTTCAACGGTTGAACTCAAGAACCCCTTGCGTTTCCGATAACTCGTAGGGCGCTTAGCTCAGCTTGGAAGAGCACCTGGTTTGCAACCAGGTGGCCGGGGGTTCAAATCCCCCAGCGTCCACCATGAATGCTTGAATGCTAA
>NZDA01000046.1 GCA_002686525.1 Methanobacteriota archaeon
TCTCTTGAATCGGAGTTTTCTTTTTAGTAAGTTCTTTAACGTATTCAATTATCCCACCCTCATATTTAAAGGTTTGTGATGTTGATTTATTTTCATCTACAAAGTTAATTTCAATACCAGAGTTCAAAAAAGCTAACTCTTTAAATCTCTTCTTCAATACATCTGAATTAAAGCTTGTAAGAGAGAAATACTTTTTACTAGGTCTAAATGTTATTTTAGTACCGCTCAAGTCCGTATCACCTAGTTCATTGATCTTAGATAACGGCTTACTGTCCTTATATTCCTGATAATATTCTTTACCATTTTTATAGATAGTAAGCTCTAGTGTTTCTGATAATGCATTGACAACTGAAACTCCAACACCATGCAATCCTCCAGATACCTTGTATGAGTTATCATCAAATTTACCACCAGCATGTAATACGGTCATAATAACCTCTGCTGCTGATTTTTTTTCAGTTGGGTGTTCATCAACCGGTATTCCCCTGCCATTATCCTCGACTGTAACAGCATTATCCTCATGAACTGTAACTGTAATGTTTGAACAATGACCCGCAAGCGCTTCATCTATGGAGTTGTCCATGACTTCGTATACCATTTGATGTAAACCGCTGCCATCATCTGTATCTCCTATGTACATACCTGGCCTTTTTTGTACTGCCTCCAGGCCTTTTAAGACTTTGATGTTAGATGAATCGTAATTGTTTTGCTTAGGCATTCGTATGACTCCTTTTATTTCATATCCACTAGAGTAAATAGTTTATTATGGCTAGAACCTATTATTTCTTTTACTTTTTCGTTGTATAAGTCCGGAGCCGAAAGAAAACATTGTGCTCCTGAATTACTTAATAATTTTATCATAACCGCAAGATTTTTATCATCAATTCCAAAAAATATATCGTCAATTAAAAGAACTGGGTAATGCCCATGTTTCACGTGGAACGCACGAGTTTGCGCAATCACAAAACACAGGCTTAATATAATTTGTGTTGACATTGAAGCAATGTCTTTAACTGCATCCTCCGATATTTTAAAGTCTATATCTGCTCTGTGAGGCCCAATACTTGTATAACCCAAAGCTAGATCTTTATGTAAACACTCATCGTACTGACTTTTTAGAGGCTCGTTTGAATAACCGCTCTTATAACAAAAAGAAGCATTTGATATATCAGAATAAAGAGTGGAGTTATTAGATAGTTCAGCAAGTGTTTCTCTCAAATGTATAGATAGCTCGTCCATATACCTTGTTCTATACTCGTTAATAAGCATTCCATTGTCTATAAGCTTATCTGTCAGAAATGATAAATTTGAATCTCTGTTGTTTTTTAGTGACTTATTACGTGCATTAAGTATCTTGTTGTAATCTTGTAGCCTAGATAAATATTCATGTTTCACGTGAAACAATCCACTATCAATCAGAGACCTTCTGTTGTCAGCAGATGTGTTGAAAAGGTTTTCAACACCGAAACACAAAGAAATTACGGGGAGTTTACATAAACACTCCTTGGTTGATACCTTGTCATCGTCAATTGTAGATATTTTAGGTATTTTTAGCGACTTTTCAAGACATATAGTAGAATTTGATGTATTTTCAGAGATTTTAGATACAATTTTAAGAAAATTCTTACCATTTTGTATCATTTTATCAAGATTTGTTCCCCTAAAAGTCTTAGAAGAGGAGAGCAAGTATATTGATTCAAGAATAGTTGTCTTGCCTGCATTATTAGGCCCGACAATAAAATTCAGAGATTTAGATGGGTCAAGCGTGATCAATTCTAAGCCTCTTAGGTTCTGGAAACTCAGTTTATTGATGTACAAATCAAACCCTCATAGGCATGATGATGTACTTGCTAGATTCGTCCCCATCGGCAGTAACTAAACATCCAGAATCTGAGCCACCAAGATGAATAGCAATTTGTTGCGTACTAATTACGTCTAATGTTTCAAGTAGATAGGATAAATTAAAACCAATTTCCAATTCGTCGCCACCATAATCACACTCAATACTTTCATCACCTGACTCTTGTTGAGAATTAATTGTACTTAAATTAAGGAGACTATTAGATAACTTGAATTTGACGCCTTTAAATTGTTCGGTAGATAAGATTGAAAGACGCTGAAGTGCTGATTTAAGGAGCAGTCTATCAACCTTGAGGTTGTTGGGAAGTGATTTAGGAAACACCTTGTTATAGTCGGGATAATTACCCTCGACTAGCTTAGATAATAGTTTATAACCATGAATATTAAATTGTATGTTCTTAGAACTTACGTTAACTTCGGTTAAAACACCGTTAATTTCACTAAAAGATGATAAAATACGCTTTAGTTCATTAATGCATTTACGCGGCACAATACAAGTCTTTCCTGAGCTTGGGAGTTCACAAGCACTTGATGAATATGCGAGTCTGTGACCGTCAGTTGCTACAGCGGTAATGTCACTCTGTGAAAATTCTACATAAAGTCCATTTAAAAAATGTCTAGCATCTTGATATCCCATAGAGAAGGATGTACTGTTCACTAATTTCAGTAATGCCTCTGAATCAATTTTCATGCTGTCTGCTAGGTCATCAGTGATTACTGGAAAATCATCAGGGTTTAATGTAGATACTCTAAATTTACTTTTGCCGCTTTTAATAAGTATGTCTTTAGGTGAAATCTCTAATGTAACATTCTCTGTTTCTAGAGATCGCAATATATCAGAAAATTTTCTTGCGGGCACAGTAATCCGAATATTCTCACTGACCCCAATATCATAAGAAAATGATACCTGAACCTCGAGATCTGTGGCTGTAAGGAAACATATACCATCTCTAACCTCAAGTAAGACGTGACCCAAGATAGGCATTGTATGATTTTGTTCGCATACCCCTATGATATTTTTTAAAGGTTCTACAAGTGATTGTCTATTAATATTTATTATCATATATATATTATATATTATTTTTATTAAGTTTTTTTTCTTTTGGTAGTTTGTTAATGTTCAAGCGGTTTAGCTGTTTATAAACACATGTTGTTAGTGCTTGTACATCTGTGAATCTTTGTTGATAAGTTGTTATCAAATCTAGAGTTTAATTCTATTCACAAGTTATCAACTAATTATGCAAACTATGCACAAGGTTCTGGTAATCCTGTTCAATCGAAGACGAGGTAGTTCTCAAATTCTTAATCTTGTTGCATGCATGAAGAACTGTAGTGTGATCTCTACCACCAAAAGCATCACCAATACTCGGCAGGCTGTGGCTTGTTATATCTTTTGATATAGCCATTGCCATATGTCGTGGAAAAGCAATTTTTCTGTCTCTTTTTGCGGATAATATATCAGACACTCTTATTTTGTAATAACCAGCGACAACTTTCTGAATTTGTTCTACCGTTATTAGTCTCTCTTGTAGAGACACAAGATCTTTTAGTGTCTCTTTTGTGAAATCTAGTGTAATTTCTTCCTTTTTAAAATTAGATGTTGCTATTAGTCTTCTTAGAGACCCTTCCAGTTCTCTTACGTTAGAATATATATTTTTTGCCAAAAAATATGCTACGTCATCATTTATATGAGAGTTAGCCAGCTCTGCTTTCTTGTGAACTATTGCCATTCTTGTTTCTAGATCAGGCGGGTCAATCATCACGTTCATCCCCCACACCAATCTTGACTTAATTCTCTCCTCTAGACCCGTAATCTCTTTAGGGTACTTATCTGACGTCAAGACAACTTGTTTTTTATATTCAAACAAAGAATTAAAAGTATGGAAAAATTCTTCTTGCGATCTCTCTTTTCCAGCAAAAAACTGTATGTCATCAAGCAATAGAGCATCTACAGACCTGTAGATTTTCTTAAATTCTTCAATCTGATTTTTCTGCAGCGCTGTAACCATATTCTGAACAAATTTCTCTGAATGTAAGTACACTACAGTTTTATTAGCATCTTTCTGGAGTATCGCGTTACCTATTGAATGTAGTAAGTGCGTCTTCCCAAGACCAACACCTCCATATATGTAAAGCGGGTTATATTGGCCCATCTCGCTAACCACTGACACACAAGCTGCCTTCGCTAATTGGTTCGATTTTCCTTCAACAAAGTTCTCAAATGTAAGATCATTATTAATATTGTTTCTGAGCCTATCATTCCAACTTTTCTTGGGCGTTGTTTTAGGAGTACCAGGAAGCATCAGCATAACCTCGGTTATTGAATTTGAACTTTTAAGCGCCACGGTTTCTTTGATAAGCGTCAAATACTCTGACTCAATTTGGTCCCTTATAAATCTGTTCGGAGCAATAACTCTCAATGTAGAGCTATTTTGCTTAACCTCTAGCGGTAAAAACCATGTTTTCATGTCTTTATCAGTCAGGACGTCATCGAAAGCCCTAAGACATTCGTCCCATATGTTTATTTCATTCATTTTAATCAGATAGTGGTTNATTATCGTAAAATAAACTATGTCATAAAAAAAAGTTAAATTATATATTGACAAAGATATTTATAACTATCAGTATTTAACCGAAGAAGAATACTATGAAAAGAACATTTCAACCAAGTAACTTAAAAAGAAAGAGAAAACACGGTTTTAGGGCAAGAATGAGCTCGGCTGGCGGCAGAGCAATNTTGAGTTCTAGAAGATCGAAAGGNCGTGCCGTTCTNTCTGCTTAAAATTGTCTAAAGAAGATTACTCTCTNCGCNCTGATANATCCAATATTCCTAAATTNACNNNACANNGGCCNATAATGACAGAGCACTTAAGAGTGTATTTCGTTAAGAGTGANNCTNNAAATTCAAGAATAGCAATAAGAATACCAAAGAAGCANATTAAATTAGCAGTNGTTCGTAATTTTATAAGACGAAGATTATTAAACCAGTTTAGAGANAGCNTACNTAATCATGGAATAGATGTGTTGTTAACTATTTCTAATAAAATACACTCTGCTAAAAANGAAATAAGTGATATTCTTATGCAAGAATGGAAATTATGTATACAGCAGTTAAGNAAACTATAAAAGGTTTCATCGCAATTTATCAATATATTGTGTCACCTTTGATGCCGCCAACGTGTCGGCATCTCCCGACATGCTCCAGTTATGCAAAAGAGGCCATTGAAGTTCATGGAATTATGAAAGGCATCTGGCTTTCGATAAAGAGATTGGCTAGATGTAGGCCAGGNGGCACCTCTGGGTACGACCCTGTGCCAGGGAAGCAAAAGAATGAATAAAAGACTTTTCTTGTACAGTGCGTTTTTCTTCGTAGCCCTCCTGTTGTATGANTCGTGGGTNTCTCAGTTNNCTAGNGTTGAGANTACTAACAGCACAATGAATGAAGTACCCCTCACTAATGATNTAGACGAAGACCNCACAAATGNAAAGGATGTACAACAAGCGAAGCCNCAATCAAAAGTTTATGAAAATGTAGAANTCAGGACAAAAAACCTAAAACTNAAAATTGATCTCGAATCTGGTTCAGTAATTTNTGCTGAGNTACTAAACTATAAAAATGAGTTNAGTCCAGACTCGGCCAATGTTGTNATTATNGATCGCGATTCTTCTAATTACATAGCTTCTGCAAATCTGCAAGATAGTGATGGTAATGTATTTAATGATTACATATCAACAAAAAACTCACTCGTTCTTGACCAAGGGGACACATTAACCATTACTCGCAATCAGTCTGATGGCATAGCTGTTAAAAAAAGTTATTACTATGAAGATAATCCATACCTAATCTCCCTTGATCAGACTTTAACTAATAATTCTTCAGAGCCGATTAGAATCAGACAATATAACACTATTCAAAGAGGTGATGATTACAAATCGAATGCGATGCTTTATACATATACTGGCGCTGCTTATTATGACGAAGAAAATAAATTTAATAAGATTGATTTTGACGAAATAAAAGATCAAAATTTTCTCTACCAGACTAAATCTTCATGGATTAGTATGTTGGAGCATTATTTCTTTACTGCCTGGATACCTCAAAATAATAATTCATCCGAGTCTATTTATACCAGAGATGTATCTGATAGTTTTTCCAATAAATATTTAATAGGAATAGTTTCAAGTTATATAACAGTAAAACCTGGTGATAGTCATACATTCTCCTCAAAGTTATATGTTGGGCCAAAACTATCCGAAGAAATCTCATCAATATCGCCCGGTCTTGATCTAACTGTAGATTATGGTGTTTTGACATTTATATCAGCGCCTCTATTTTGGATCTTGAGCAAGCTGTATGTGTTGGTTGGAAACTGGGGCTGGTCAATAATATTATTAACACTCCTCATTAAATTACTGTTTTACAAGCTATCCGAGACAAGTTACAAATCAATGGCAAAAATGAAAAAGTTAACACCTAGAATGACGGCACTTAAAGAAAGATATGGTGATGACAAGAAAAAATTTAGCGAAGCGTTGATGAAGGTTTACAAGGAAGAAAAAGTAAATCCTCTTGGGGGCTGTTTGCCTATCTTGATACAGATACCTGTCTTTATTGCTCTTTATTGGGTTATTATTGAGAGCGTGGAAATGAGGCACGCACCATTCGTTGGCTGGATAGAAGATTTGTCAAGTAAAGACCCATTTTTCGTACTACCGATTCTTATGGGTTTATCGATGTTCGTTCAACAAAAACTTAATCCTCCGCCAGCAGATCCTACTCAACAGAAAATTTTTATGTTCTTGCCAATAATTTTTACGCTCCTGTTTGCTACTTTCCCGTCAGGACTTGTACTGTATTGGTTCGCAAATAACATTCTATCTATAGCTCAACAATACGTTATAAATAAACGATTGTCTGTTTAGTATATGCGTGATAATGATACAATCGCTGCAATCGCAACTGCTCATGGTCGTTCTGCTATTGGTATTATAAGAATCTCGGGCCCCGGGGTAGAGCATATTTTACATGAACACGTACCCAGTATTCGACCACGAAATGCAACACTGGTCGATTTTTGTGACGATAAAAACGAAAAGATTGATAGCGTTATTATGATTTATTATAAGAACCCACATTCTTATACCGGGGAGGATCTCCTTGAAATTCAGACACACGGAAGCCCAATAATCCTGGGAAAGATACTTAATATTTTATGCCCTAAATACGCAAGACAAGCAAGAGCCGGCGAATTTACAGAAAGAGCATTTTTGAATAATAAGATTGATCTTCTACAAGCAGAAGCAACAATTGATTTAATTAATTCTTCGAGTATAGCAGCGGCTAACTCGGCAATGAAGTCTTTATCAGGCACCTATTCAAAACAGGTTTCTGAAATAAAAAGTGATATTATCAAGACAAGATCGTCCATCGAAGCAATTATAAATTTCCCTGAAGATGAAACAACATCTTTGGATCAGAAACATATTGGCAAAGAATTTGAAATGATAGTAGAGAAAATAAAAGAACTGCTTTCAATTACAGAGAAAGGGATAAAATTAAATGAGAATGCTGAGGTAGTTATTGTAGGAGAACCAAACTCTGGAAAATCAACGCTATGTAATGCTTTGCTTAAGGAGGAGAAGATTATAGTCACTGAATATCCAGGCACAACAAGGGACGTCATTAGATATGATTTGAAAGTTGGAGATAACATTGTCAGCCTTACAGATACCGCAGGCATAAGACAGACTACCGATAAAGCAGAAGCACAAGGAGTTAAAAATGCTCTTAGATCTGTGCTCGATGCTTCGTTGATACTATGCGTGATGGATGTTAATGAGGCTAATCATGAAACCCAAGCA
>NZDA01000003.1 GCA_002686525.1 Methanobacteriota archaeon
ACGTTAAGAATTTTACCTCTTAAGGGGAGTATTGCCTGAATTCTTCTATCTCTACCAGTTTTAGCAGAACCACCTGCTGAATCTCCTTCGACAAGATAAACTTCGCATTCTGAGGGATCTCTGGACTGACAATCTGCTAATTTACCTGGCAACCCCCCTCCTTCTAGAACTCCTTTCCTTCTGGTTAAGTCTCTAGCCTTTCTTGCGGCTTCCCTAGCTTTAGATGCTAGAAGTGCTTTATCAACAATCAACTTACCTACATTCGGATTTTCTTCAAAGAATTCACCAAGTTTTTCGTAAACAACAGTCTCAACAATACTAGTTACTTCACTACTGACCAGTTTATCCTTAGTTTGTGAGGAAAATGATGGGTCAGGATGTTTTACGCTAACTATCGCAGATAATCCTTCACGAACATCGTCTCCGGATAGAGAGTTCCCTTTGAGTAACTTCTTTTTCTTTGCATAATTATTCACCGATTTCGTCAAAGCACCTCTTAAACCTGTCATATGCGTCCCTCCATCTTTATTTCGAATGATATTTGTGTAACAGAAAATAGTTTCACTAAACGCATCGGACCATTGTAAAGCCAGTTCTATTGTCACCGGTCCCTTCTCTGTATCCTTTTCTCCATTTATTTGAATAACTTCTTGGTGCATTACTTCACGATTTGAATTGATTTGTGTGACAAATTCTGCTAATCCACCTTCATAGTGGTGTCTACTAATGTTTTCTTCCTCATCTCTTTCATCAGTAATTACAATTTCTAGGCCAGCATTCAAAAATGAGGTCTCCTTCAATCTTGTATCTATTTGATCGAATTCAAAATCTATAATCTCGGTAAATATAGTCAAATCAGGCTTGAACCTAATCAATGTACCAGTATCTGAACATTTACCAATTTCTTCTACAGGTTTGACCGGAACTCCAGCTTCATATTTTTGATGATAGACAATACCTTCTCTGTGAATGGTCATCTCCATCCATTCAGAAACTGCATTTACAGCTGATACACCCACTCCATGAAGTCCTCCTGAAACTTTGTAAGAACTGTTATCAAACTTCCCACCTGCGTGTAGTTTAGTCATAATTACTTCAGCAGCAGATATCCCATATTCTTCATGTAAACCTACGGGAATTCCTCTCCCATAATCTCGAACTGATAGCGAACCATCTTTATGTAGGTTCACTTCAATTAGTGAGGTGTGACCTGCTAAATGTTCATCCACAGAATTGTCCACTACTTCCCAGATACAATGGTGCAGCGCACTACCATCGTGAGGGTCACCTAAGTACATTCCAGGTCTTTTTCTAACTGCCTCAAGCCCCTCTAAAACCTGAATACTTTCGGCACCATAATCTTCTGTCATCTCTATCATTATCCCGTTCCTGAGGGTTCCCTAAAGGAACCCTCAATTTAACTGTGTTAATGGGGTGTCAGGGGGTTATTGAATGCTTTCGATATCTTTCACTAAATATGCCCAAATAAGGCTAAAAACAGACAATCAGGATTATTTTCTCTGATAAAACCCTCGGCACGATTAAACGGACTTCATTTCTCGCCCCATCAATGAGTTTGCCCTTGATATGCGTCACTTTGACGGGCTGTACCGTTGATGAGATGGTGAAAGACGCAGCTAGAGCCACTGCTGTAGGCGCAGATATTGTCGAAGTTCGCTTAGATAAATTATGGGTAATTGAGCAAGAGAAAAAACCAGATGAAGATATTAAATCAGATAATGATGAGAATAAAAAATCAGTTTATATTCCTCCAGAATTTATTCCTCAGTCTATTGATTCTGTTGATTTAGATTCCTCATTAGTTTCATTTAGAACTGGTATTGAATTGCCTGTAATCTTAACATGTAGGCCCGAAAGACAGGGTGGATATTTCCCAGGTGATGAAAAAGAGAGAATTAATGTTCTTACTAAGGCAATTAAAAGTGGAGTTAGTTGGATAGATCTAGAGTTAGACATTGATCCAAAACAAAGGGAAAAATTGGTTAAATTAGCCGGTGAAAATACAAAGATAATTTCTTCTAATCATTTCGATAGATTACCTAGTTCTCCGGATGAAATTATTGATGAAATTAATGAGTTTTCAGAGATGGGTGATATAATAAAAATTGTATATAATACAGATGGGAAAAAGGATGCGTTAAAATTATTTGATGTAGCTTGGAGAACCAAAAACTCAGAAAATAAATTAGCAATTATGGGTATTGGTGCAGGTGGAGATTGGACAAGAATTCATGCACCCTTGTTGAATCAAAGTATAGTTTATACAACAATGGAAAATGGTTGGTACCTCGCTCAGCAAGGAAGAATCAATACCAGTGACTTAAAGACAGCATGGAAATTATTAGAGTACAATTAATTATCTAAAATAGGAATGTCTGTTTCCTCTATTTCATCATCTTTGTTGATACCATAAGAATGGTATTTACTATTGATAACTAATGGTACGATTAAACAGGATAAAGGTAGAACAGCTACCAATACGTATGCAGTAAATTTGGGTAAAACTAATCTGTCTTCTACGTCAACTAGTAATTCAATATTCAAATCCCCTCCAGCAGCCTTTTGATCAGTATTTCTGTTATTATCCCAATTATCAAAAACTAGGAAATATTCAATCCTCTCATTTCCTAACCATGATGATGAATATTGAGTATCTACCGCCACAGAAAAAAAGTTTGAAGTGACCTTTTCATATGAATGTACATCTCTGAAAGGCATCCAAGTAATGGTATCTCTGAATTCAACTGGGAGAAATCCTATTTCTTCCAACCAGTTTTCATAACGTAATTCGTAATTACCACGATAAAATTCCCAGTTACCCTCAGTCATCAGGTATACGTCTGCTTTGGCACCATTGGATGGCGGTGAGTCTTGATCTTCAGAAAATGAGTAACAGAATGTGTAAGATTTCCCTGGCGTTAGAACAAAACTAATCGCACTTGCAGAATCATTTCTGACACTGATTTCAGAACTAAAATCTTGAGTAATTGGTTGATAAATATATGAATTTTCATTATCAATATCAACTTCCCAGAAATTGTCCACCAATTGGTGATAATTTACTTTTTCATCGACTTCCCAGTTATTGCTGGCAGGTACATCACAAATACTCTCAGCCTGAACTATTGGAGACATACTAATGGCTATTGTAATTAAGAACATAGGCATTAAAAAGCAGGATTTTAGGAATACCGCAGTCAACTTTTTCTTCAAAACCAAATCAATCATTTCCTTCTAGTCCTGATAGGTCGGATGTATCCAGATTCTTTGTTTCTTCGTTCTTCAACTGTCAAATATTTTGGTTGAGGTGGAGGATTATGTTGATCCATTCCAGGTAATCCACCTTCTGCCTCAACTTCTTGAACATCATAAGTTTCAGTACTACTCTTAGCATCCAATTCTTCTTCATCTTTCTGTCTCATTATTAGCCACCCTAATAATAACACTGTGGCTATCAGTGCTAGTAAACCAGCACTTCCTGCGTCAGGAACAAAGTCTTCCCAGGTTAAATCTGAAATTGATAGTGGGCCATCATCCTCTTCTATACTGAGAACAGTAATCTCAAATTGCTTACTTGAACAAACGTCTACCCCATCACATGTTTCAAGCAGAATCACTAACGGTTGGTATTCAGGTAATTTCCACACTTGCTCACCCCAAACAAAATCGTTCATGGTGTTGCCGTCATTATCTATTCCATCAGTTGCAATATTCAAGTCCCATCTTATTACAGGTTCACTGGATAGATATCGATCTTTATCATTCTCGAAGTTGCCATCGCCATCTGAGTCTTCATTTACATCGATATCTAACCAAGCTTCAATGCCATCTTGGAGGTCTCTATCAACTACTTCAGCATCAAGATCAACAATCTCTCCTACAATTACATATTCCAAACCTGTGGGGTCGTTAGTAATAATCTCTGGAGTTCTTGAAACGTAAATCATCATAGTGGTTGTATTGGTTTCTCCTGCTTCAAATCCATCGACAACAGTCAACCTAACTTTGTATGTTCCAGGGATTTGATAATGATGCCATACCTCAACCCCTTCTTTAACGGGCGATGAATCTCCAAAGTCCCAAATCCATCTTGTTATTCCATTCCAATCTGGGTCATCTTGATTTGTTGAGGTCATTCCTTGGAAAATTGGATCTGAGTCATAACTATTTGAACCATCAAATAGTAAGGGCATATTGGGAGCAACAAATCCCCCTCCATTTTCAGTAAAAGGAACTTGCCAAGAAATTTGTGAATAGTCTTCAGGTATTGTATCTAAACTACTTCCATTTACACTTGGTTGTCTGAAATTTATCTCAGGAACTGGCAACGGATTATCAATTCTGAGTGTATAAGATTTCTTGGCTGACTCCATCCCTCTTTCATCAATTACAGTTAAACTAACGCTATACAAACCTGGTGATGTAAATGTATGATATACAGTCGAAACGTTATACACTTCTTCTTCAAATGCTGAAATATTCCATATTATCTCTAACATAGAGCTATTGCCATCAGGATCAAAAGATAAACTTTCAAAAATATACTCAGTATCTACGAATCCGTCACTAGGTCTTGTAAATACTGCTACAGGACGTTGATTGACCACTAGTACTTGTATTGTAGCAGTGGAGCTATTGCCATCATCATCAGTTACTTCTAAACTGATATTTTTTATCCCCGGTTCTTTCCATCCAATTATTGGGTTTCTTTCCAACGACTCTGTAACTGAGAAGTCTGATGTCAGTGTCATTCCAGAACCTCCAATGTTTACTCCTTCCTCAAATGTCCAGAGATATTCGACAATGAATCCATCTTGATCTTCGAAAATTAATGGCATTTCTAAGGGTGTGAGAGTAAATGTTTGTAGTGTTTCGTCAAATATTTGATTAGGAACTCTGTTTAATACTCTAATAAAAATTGAATAATCTACAAATTGATTTCCATCATCAATTGTCAAGGTTAAAGTATACATTATTCCATCTGCACTACCATCTACCCAAGCATGTCCTAATTCAGCTAATCCTTTACCTTGTTCGATTTGTCCATCACCCCAATTCCACGTGAATGTCATTTCATCAATTGGGACATTATCTTGGGTTGATAAAGCAGAGAATTGAACTCTTTGATTTGTCATTAGTGTTAGTTCAGTATCCTGAATAACCCCGTCAACAGTAATCACAGGGATTGGGACCGATGTATCGCTTACTGAAATTGTCCAGGATTGAGGTTCTGAAAAATAACCTCCTCGATCTTTGACAATCAATACTATAGTATATTCTCCGGTTTCGAGATATGAATGCACTGGATTCTTCAAACCAGAAGATGTGTTATCTCCCAAATCCCAGAAGTATGCAATTGGCGTCTCATTATGGCTAAAACTTCCATTTACTTGACTGAAACCCCATTCATCATACCCTGAACCAAACATTGCTACTGGGAGCCATGTTTGAGTAATATTTGTCGTTAACGAGCCTGAGGTGACTGGCTTCATATTAGCAACGTTTACTGGTAATGCGAACGCTTGGTCAACAACAACTCCTGTGAAATCGGTGATTTTAACTCCATATGTCCAATCTCCAGTTTCAGGTGGTGTGAACCAGATACTTTTTTCACTGGCAACACTGTTCCCCGCTGTCATATCAAAGATTAGAGTGTCTTGTATACTATTATTCAGATATGCATTAACTTCAACTTCCAATATTTCAAAAAATGCATTTGATGTAACTTCTAGATCAATTCTACTGCTATCGTCAAGTCCATCTCCGTCTCTGTCGAAGTTTTCTATTGCAGCAATTTCTACTTCTGCGGGGTCAGTAATCAATCCTGCTTGAACTGTGATTGCAGCCTCTGGGTAAGAGCCAGTTGTAATTCCACAACTAACATAATTGTAATCACAGTCATCAACTATTGATTCATACCAGGTAATTAACCAAACTTCATCAGTTATATTTCCAAAACCATAAACTAACCCAGTTCCAGCGCCACTTGAAGGATCAATCCTCAATCTATCCATTGACCATGTACCAGTTGCAGCTTCTTTAGACATAATAATCCCTTCAAAACCGAACTGTGTAGGAGATACCATCAGGTTTAATGGCGCTCCTGAGCCTTGTGCAAATTTATACGACCTCATTCCCCATCCTTCAACCGAATCACTATTACTAGTCCAATCGTCTATCCATTGGTCATTGTAACCACTTTTTTGTACTTTACAGATAAAGGCAGCAGTGCAGGCTTCAGATAAATCNAAGTTGGAAAAACCAAATGCTCCTTGCGCACTATCTAATGTAACNGCNGCACTGAAGTTAGCAAATATCTGACTCATTGTTGTACCAATNGAGACAGAACCAGGTTGTGGGTTTGCNGCNAAATTTTCGATACCAGCNCCTCCGGTAGCAGTATCNGCCACCAGACTTTGAATCGCATTNCCTCCNCCTAATTTATCTGCTAAATACATTAAAAACATGAAACCAGCACCATAATCTGCAATTCTCTGATTCCACCATCTNACGCTTATATTCGAATTTTGNGACCATTCATTAGCATGACCAGTAAGGGTNGATGTGACTCCAAAGCACAGNTAGGCTGCCATATCTGCAGCTCCTTCATCAATCCACAGATTTTCAAATGGATCTCTTGCATTGTGCAGTAAATGTTGGAACTCNTGTGCGATTATGGTATTCCTCCAACTCATATCATCTACATCTATGAATACAGATTCTCTTTGTGAAGAAATACCTGGTGAGAAATAACCTCCAATACCTCCTCCCCCGTCAATTGCTAAAATCATTATTTCTAATTGACAGTTATTATCCACATCAGGCATTGAGCCGAAATATGTAGTATCTGTCGGGAAAATTGTTGATTCGAATGTAGAGGCAATATCATTTAGAGTAGTAGCCGATAAAATCTGACCATCTTCAACAAATATTGCCGCATTTGAAGATATTTTTTGTACCGTTGCTTGAACATTACCATTTGCTGAAGGCACAGTATCAGTATCTCCTTGACTCCAAGCGTTCGTACAATTTCTAACTGAAGATTTAGAGCTTAAATATATTTGAGAGAAAGGTAGAATTAGATTCGGATAACCATCTTCTATCCATTGCTTTTTCAAATGACCTGTAGCAGAAAAGACTGGCTTTGACTCATTAGTAAACATATATTTTTTCCCTTCTTCTGAGGGGTTGAAATCATCTAAACTACCATAAGAAAATTCCGAAATTTCTGAATCATCTACCGGGCTTGCCATTGTTAGAGGTGATAGACTTGCCAGTAGCATTACAATCACAATAAACAAAGAAGTTGTAAGATTCTCTCCCTTGTAAATAAGTCCCATCAATGCCACATCCTGTTTATTACCAGTTAATGCTCGTTTGAGACCTATTTTAACATCGATGGAGCATCGTTCGTACATGACGAACCAAGGGGGGGGCTCCAAATTGGTTTCATTCTTGATTTTCATACTTATTTTTTCATCATATTCAGGAATCGTTTCGTCTGATGCTTCTTCAATTATTGAATCGAATAATGTTGAGATAATTTCTCCCGAGGTAGTTGAAATTCTCCCTCATGACAGTTCTGCATTCACACAAGGTTTACTGATATTTGAAGGGAAAATATATGAGAGCACAGGTCTGTATGGTGAATCCAGCATCAGAGTCGTGAATATCAGTACAGGAGTGGTTGAGAATTTTTTTAACTTATCTGAGATATATTTCGCTGAGGGTATCGCATTGTCTGATAATCATATAATTCAGTTAACATGGAGGGAAAATATTGGTTTTATCTATAATATTTCTACTTTAGAACAAATCGATAGTTTCTCATTTGATGGAGAAGGATGGGGGCTTTGTTCCACTCACAATGGTGACATCTGGTATTCAGACGGTTCTTATCAAATTTCGAAACTTAACCCCAATAATCTTTCATCAGTAATTTATTCTCAGACTGTTTACTATAATAATTCCCCAATAAACAGACTGAATGAGCTTGAATGTCCATTTGATTCAGGTTTGATATATGCTAATGTTTGGTTAGAAGATAGAATATTGGCAATAAATTCTTCTTCAGGGAATGTTTGTTCAGAATATGATTTTTCACATATACGTATCCAATATGAAAATAATAATTCAAAGGAATTGAACGGTATCGCTTATGATGAAGAATCATCTCTATTTTGGATTACTGGTAAAAATTGGTCAAATTATTATCTTGTTGACCTGGACTCCGATTCTGTAGATTGCCAAGTTATGGAAAAGTCTAGTGACTGTTGTAATAATAGAAATTATAGTTCTTTACAAATAATTCTCGTAATCATTATTGGTATTTTTGTTATGCCCTTCTCATGGCCTATATTTGGGATGTTATTTTACAAAATATTTAGGCGACAAACTCAACATACCCCCCCTTCTCGCAGTACTGAAGATACACCAGAGTGATTATAGATGAGTGATGAAAATGATTCAGGTTTTGAATTGTGGTTGCATGATCTTTCAATAGATCCTGCTACCAGAGTTGCCGGAGCAATTCTCATTATTCTGGGAAGTGCTTTAGGAGCAATGTTAGGAGTATTACTAATGGCTGCAGACCCTGCTGATATTATGGGTCAAATTGGTGCAGATGAATCCTCAGATACTGTCAACGGTGTTGTGATATCTTCACTTAGTAATAATACTGGAGGCGATCCAATCGAGGGCGTCCTAGTTGAATTATTGAACGAAGATAGGACTACCATAGATAGTGACTTAACAGATTCCGGTGGTCGTTTTTCTATTGTTGATGTGCCGAGGCAGTCATCAATATTGTATATCCAACATCCGGATAATAAAACCGTAGAGATACTGCTGGTACCTGGAGATCATTCTCAGATTATTGTTACTTTAGAATCGGGAGATGGATTCATAGGTCCTATCGATATGAGAGGTGAGAGCAATCTCGCCGATTCCGTATTTGTTGGTTTCTTTGTGGCTGCAGTCACTTTACTATCAGGTCTAGCAGGAATCGTGGGTGGATTAGAAGCATATAATGGCAATAAATATAATAGATCTTGGTGGTTAGCTTTTTTCGGTCTATTTAGCAGAGGAATGATTTTCATAGGTCCTTTGTTAATATTAGTTGGTATCGGATTAATGTATCTAACTAGAGATCAATTTACTGATTATATTTCTCCTGAGGGTCAATGATTTACATGTACCTGATTAGTATTGAGGGAGGAGACGGAAGTGGTAAAGGTCTCGCGACTAAAGTAATAGCCGATGTATTAGAAAAAGAATTTACTTTCACTTCGGTAGAAATCACTGGAGAACCTAGAAGAGATCATCCTCTAGGGCGTTTAGCAATTAATTCAGTACGTACTAAAACAATGACTCCCGAGGGTGAAGCAGGTTTATTTGCTGCAGATAGAGTAGATCATTCCCATGGTTGGATACTTCCCCGTTTGGAAGAGGGTAGAGTAGTTGTCAGTGAAAGAAATGTTCATTCTTCTTTAGTTTATCAAGGGATTGTGGGAAAATTAGGATTGGAAAAAGTATCTCATATGAACTCCGCTGCTTTGATTCCAGATCTTTGTGTCTGGGTTGATTGCGACCCTGATTTAGCTTTGAATCGAATTAGAACCGGTACACTAAGGGCGCATTCAGAAAAAGAGGAGTACTTTGAAACAAGCTCATTGCAAAAAGAAATTAGAGATGGTTATCATAGTTTACTTTCGGGTGAATTAGAAATGCCAATCCCATTTGACATGGGTGCAATTATTGGCCCGGTACTAAATGAGAGTAGTGAAGAAGATTTCAAAAATGAATTAAGACTAAGAGTTAGAAGATTTTTGAATTCACATCCAAATCCAATTAATGTTAAAGTCGAAATCGTAGAACAAAATTTAATTCGAAAATTATTGATTAAAAGTAGGGGTCAGACAACTCTTGCTGGTTTAGGTGTTAAGCCAAATAGTAATCGCGATGATTGGCTAAATAATAAGAAACCTTGGCAAATACTTAGAGATGCACAAAAACAACATGAAACTAAAATATTAAATTCGGAAGGAATTAATTATCCTTATGTGCCAAAAAGTGTACTTTCACATTCTATTTCTTCTATAGTTGGAACTTTATCAATTATAGCCAATGCTGATGTAGGTGAATTAAGATCGGCTCAAGGTCCAATTCGAGCGGTATCTGAAAGTCACTGTCATAAAATAATTAGGTATCTGAACGAAGACTTAGATTGGATTCATCAACATCGTTCGTTGATAGGGAGAGATACTGCCAGGAATCAAATTAAAGAACAGATATTGCCATTTGGTTATCTCAGTCTTGCCATATGGCCCCTTAGAAAGGTGATTAAATCATGGATCGAAAAAAATCCTGATACTCACGTAAGGTTTTGTATTGGCCAAATCGTTCGTTCACAAAGATATCCCGTAGAAGTTAATAGTTGCATTCAGAGAATTAAAATTCTAGGATATGGAAAATCNTCTATTAAACCACCAATTGATGAACAGGATTTTATTAATTGGTGGCAAGGAAAAATCAATCTTTGAAAACTAATCTAGCATTTGCAGGAAGTTTAACCTGACTTGAATCAGTAAAATCCTGAGTTTTGGAACTAACTGCAGCGCAGAACCACCAAGACAGAACAAATCCAGCTATTGTACCTGTAATTAATCTAATAGGATTGGTTGATTCATAATCAGTTAATAGCTGATAGAATCCGTCAAAGCCAATCGGCAGGGCACCTATTGTAAGGAAAAATATCATTGCNATCATCCTCCTATCCTTTTCNTACAAGAAAGNAATNTTTTCATCCTNAAATACAGANAGGAATGAATCTCTNACTGTCCATCTGTTTAATCCTCTATATCTCCAAAATATTGCGCCNACAAATAATCCTAAGAATAGACCAACGTCTCTTACACATACTGCTAANTGATTACCATTAATTTCCCANGANCTCTCGCTCTTTTGATGACAATTTAAGTCACCAAAAGCGTAAACAAATGCCGCTATTGGATTTAATTCACTCCAACTAAAGTAACCAAAAACTTCTTGATTNTGCCCAATATCTTCNTTCAAGCCATCATTCTGATTCCCCCATGAACCCCACCCTTCNACAGTNGCATAATCAATTCNATTTGCCCTTCCAGATAATTCAGGAACAGTATTTGTAGCTAAAAGAACAGGNATTAGGAATAATAAAACTAGGTAAATTGCTGTAATTGCAGATACAATATTCGCTACTTTCTCTTCGCGAGNCCTTTCNTTCCTTCCATTACGTAACATCTGTNCNTCCTCGNNAAAAATTNACANTGNTAGTATANAGGCACTCCTTCACAACAAGCTTCAACAACCCTTCTGCAATTTGGACATTCCATATGNTGCCTGACTGGAATTGCAGAACCAATGAAACCACANGAACAATTGATNTCGNTACAATGGTCGTGNTCCATGATATTCGNNAATGTNATANGTACTAATTAATTTCCTAGGTCGTAAGTGATTTTAANTCATCTTGAAGACTTTCAGCTAGCCAATGGTGAAGAATATCGCTACCCATCTCTGATAGTGTGGTGTTTAGGAAAGCGGCGATAAGAGCATCTTTAGCATCATTTGGACTAAAGCCTCTCGCTACAAGATAGAATAATTGTTCTTCATCAATAGGGCCATTAGCAGTTCCATGTCCACAACCAACCACGTCATGCTCACTAACTTCTAATTCAGGAATACTATCAGCCTCCGCCTTTTCCGAAAGTAAAAGGTTATGGAATAATTGCCCCGCATCAGCACCTTTTGCCCCTTTTGATACTCTTAGCATTCCGGTTCCTATTGTTNGACTACTTCCTCCACATGCAGAATGCCAATCTANTCTACTGAATGTTTCNGGTGCATCATGATAAATCTCAACATGATGATCGATATGCATNTTATCCGCTGCCAAGATNGATCCTAATACTCTTAAGTTACTACCTTTTTTATCCATCATATATCTTAANTCAGCCTTCGTTCTNTCAGAACCGGAACTGATACTTCCTGCTTTAAGCTGAGAATCTCTTCCAATANTTACTGCATCAACCCGGAGTAAAGTTCCACGTTTCATTTGACCAACTACAACNTCATTAATTATACANCCATCACCAATATTTCCATTTCTTAGTAGNCCGAACCAATCAGGTTTTCCTTCAATCAATGTGATTAATTCAAATTCACAATTTCTTTCAATTTCTAAATTTAAGTTCATNGCTGAGTTTACAGTACCGGCATCAATCTTCAAAATAATTGGTTGTTCAAATACAGTATTTCTNGAAACTTTTAATGTAAATTTTGAATCATAAGATACAGATTCAATGAATTTCATTGATACTGGATCACTGAAATTATTTTGCTTAGAAGCATGATCATCTTTGACAATTGATATAGTTTCACTTGGAAGATCGCTTCCGTCAAGATAAGATATGCTAACTTTAGGAGATTCAAAATTGTCCGGAATTTCATTTACATTTCCTGTAGGATGAACTTTCTTCCAAGGGGAATATCTCCATAGATGATCGGAATTATCCGGTTCATCTAGAGATAGATAAATTTCTTTAGATTCCATTCGATAAACTCCCTAACCAATACTTCCTTCCATTTCCAATGCCATTAATTTGTTTAGCTCAACAGCATATTCCATAGGAAGTTCTCTAGTGAAGGGTTCGAAAAATCCATTTACAATTAGGGCTAATGCTTCTTCCTCCGAATGACCTCTGCTCATCAGATAGAATAGTTGATTATCACTAACTTTCGATACACTGGCTTCATGTTCGCATCTTGCAGTTGGATTAGCAACTTCCATTGTTGGATATGTATCACTCCTACTGTTTTCGTCAAGTATTAGAGCGTCACAAACCACATTTAATTTACAGTTTTCAGCTTTTGGAGAGACAGTAACTTGTCCTCTGTATGAGCCTCTTCCTCCATCTTTACTAATTGATTTAGACAATATTTTACTTGTAGTATTGCTAGCTAGGTGATGAATTTTCGCACCTGCATCTTGATGTTGTCCTGAACCGGAGTATGCAACAGAAATAACTTCTGCATGTGAACCCTCTCCTTTTAGAATGACTGAAGGATACTTCATAGTCAACTTACTGCCAATATTACCATCTACCCATTCAATTTTTGCTTTCTCATGGGCAATTCCTCTTTTTGTCACTAAATTGTATACATTTGCACTCCAATTTTGGACAGTACTATACCTTATATGAGCTCCAGGTAATGCTATGAGCTCAACCACTGCTGAATGCAATGAGTCGGTAGAATAAGTAGGCGCAGTACATCCTTCTACGTAGTGAATACTACTTCCTTCATCTGCAATAATCAAAGTTCTTTCGAATTGACCCATATTTTTTGCATTAATCCTAAAATATGCTTGTACAGGTAATTCTACATGTACTCCTTTTGGGACATAAATAAATGATCCACCTGACCAAACTGCTGTATTTAGAGCACTAAATTTATTATCCGAATAAGGAACTACACTTCCGAACCATTTTTTCACTAATTCTTCATGCTCCCTTAACCCACTATCCATGTCTAGAAAAACAACACCTTGTTTTTCCAAGTCTTCTCTTATTGAATGATAAACTGCTTCAGATTCATATTGTGCTGTAACACCACTAAGCCATTTTTGTTCAGCATCAGGAATTCCCAATCTATCAAATGTGTTGCGTATATCTTCTGGTACATCTTCCCAGTCATTTTCCGTAGCTTTAGATGACCTGAGGTAATAACAAATGGATTCAAAATCAATTTCCTCTAACATTGACATATTTCCCCAAGTAGGCATCGGACGTTCATCAAAATGTTTGAATGCTTTAACTCTCATCTCAGTCATCCATTCTGGTTCATTCTTAAGTTCAGAAATGTCTCTAACCACTTTTTCTGATAATCCTGCATCAAAACGAATTGTTGAGTTTTCAGGATCGTGCCAGCCTGCTTTGTAGTCTCCTACTGCTTCTCTTGCGTCATTTTCTGCCATTCAATCACCTCTAATTTTCCAAACCGTCTTCCAGCCAGTCATAACCTTTCTCTTCTAATTCTAACGCCAACTCAGGGCCTCCTGTTTTGACAATTTTNCCTCCAATTAGTACGTGAATTTTGTCGGGTTTCACATGCTCTAAGATTCTAGAATAATGAGTAATGATTAATGCTCCCGAATCAGTACCTCTAATTGCAGCATTGATTCCTTTAGCAACAGTCCTTATTCCATCAATATCCAATCCTGAATCGGTCTCGTCTAGAATTGCTAACTTTGGTGTCATTAGCATTAGTTGTAAAATTTCGAATCTTTTTTTCTCTCCACCACTGAAACCATCATTTACATATCTTCCTAGGAATGATGAAGGGATGTCTAATTCATTCATTGATTCTTTCAGCTTATTTCTGAAATCTTTTCCTTTAGCTGCATCTTCTCCTAATATTGCTGCTACTGATTTACGTAGGAAGTTTCCAACTTGTAGACCGGGAACTGCTTGCGGATATTGGAATGATAGGAACACACCCTCTCTAGCCCTTTCCCATGTCTCCATTTCGAGAAGGTCTTTTCCATTTAGTTGCACTGTTCCACTTTCAACTTCATAGTCAGGATGACCCATGATTATGTTTGCAGTTGTGGTTTTACCACTACCATTNCTCCCCATAATCGCATGAATTTCTCCTGGCTTAATTTCTANATTTATACCTTTTAATATCGAAGTTTCATCGATACATGCGTANAANTCTTGAATTTTTAGTAACTGCGAATCGTTAGACATGCTAATCCTCAGTCTTTCGTAGATGTCCCCCCTTTTGAATAAATGCTTATCTTCTTAAGGAATTTTATTCTAAAACTACAGCAATTATTAGTCAAAATAAAGTGAAGTGACATTCTCGGAATGAGTATGAGTAAACCTTCGGATAACGACTTACCTATTGCGAAGGACCTGACTGAGTCTTACAGGACACAGATTGAGGAAATTATGAGAGAAGAAGCATTACGTCGTATATCGGAGACACAGTCACCCGAAGAATTAGAAAGGTTGAATTCGCTATCTTTAGTCAAACTGTATGAATCTAGCGATGATGATCTAATACCAGCATTAATGTCACGACTTGGAATTGTTAGAGCCGCATTAGATGGTCATGGAGGAACTTTGTTAGTTAGTAATGCTGAAGTTGAAGTAAATAATTCAGGCCATAAAGTATTATCTCTAGTGATAAATCTAGATGGGGCTTGTGTATCCTGTGGTGCTGCACCGGGCACCCTAAAAGGCATTCAGGATGATTTATTGATGGACGATGAGATTATTTCAGTAAAATTCTCCATCTCTATGTTGGAATGGTTTGATGAAATACAAAAAGAATTTGTACTAAAATTTGGTGGAGTAGTTTTTGTCTAGATAAGATTACGTAATTCAACTATTGCCCTATTTGAGAAACCCAATACTGTTTCTTCGCTACCTTCAATTATACTCGTATATCGTCCCGCAGGTCCAGCCAAATCGTAGGATCCAGCCTTTCCGACCCATGAATTATTTTCTATCAAAGAAAAAATATCATCTTCTCCCAAGTCACAAAATTCAACTATTGCGAAATCTGTCCAAATTTTATAGTACCAATTAGTTGCNAGTCTACTGTAATTCTTGTTATTTTTAACCAATATCGCTGTTGATGACCATACTTTGTGCCTTTTACCTGATAGTCTGAGTAACATATTTGTTGCATCTAAATTATCCATTGGTTTCCCTAAAGCTATTTTTGAATCATCAGGGTCTTCAACTAAGGTATCTGATACGATAATTATGTCNGGATTTTTATTATCATTCAGTTCTCGGGACTCCCATTCCAAAGCAGCAGATTCTGCCTTTGAAAAACAAATTTCTAGAGACTGTTGTTTGACATCCACTCCATAATTAATACTCTTTTCTTCACTAATTAGTGGTTTAGAAATTATTTCAAAGTCATTGAAATTTTCTTTTAACCAAGTTAATCTTCTTTCTGAAGCCGAAGCAAGAAGTAATTGCATCAGTTCACCTAAAGAGAAATTCTATTTTCACAAATCGGGCATTTAATCATCTTTAATTGCATTGATGCTTCAAATCTTGATGAACATTCAGGACAAATCACAGGACGATTAGCTTGTGGTATTGCATTCAAAGGCTCTAGAGGTGGTAGAGGCATAGATTGTTGAGAGTCTTGAACATCTATCTCAATAACTTGATTCGAAATGTTTCTATTTTTCCTTCTATCTCTCCTAACTTTAGAACCTGTATCTGAATCTTCATCAATCAATTCTACTTCTTTTGATTTCACTTCAATATCTGTTGGTTCGACTAAATCTACAACATTTTCCTCAAGGATAATTTTTCCAGTTGCAACTTTCCTTCTCTTTCTACCAACCCATTTTACTGCACTCAGTGACATTGTAGTCAGAACTAAAAGACAAAGTAATAACACTGTAATTGATATCCCTGCCATTAGTATTCCAAAATTTTGTTCATCTAAACCAAGATAAATTCTCACTTCATCAAGTAAATTCAACTCACCTTTGTCGGGATCGCTATCATCTATCAAAGACCTTATTTCCCACCCATAGATTTCATTCCAACTTAGAATTATTGTTTGGTCACTCAGAGGGCCTCTGTCAACTGAAGAAAGATGGTTTTTCCCAGTCGTGATTCTATCTGAAAGTCCAATCCATTCTTCACCATGAGTTGGATTCATCATCCCATACTGTATTTGACTCCCGGTAGGTCCTACGAAATCATAGAAGATTTGTATCCCTAAATGAGTTTCAGTCATTTGGATGTTTCCAATTCCTTTTGAAGGTATTTCTACACTGAGATTTTCCAATGGAGTTAATGTAGAATCTGTTACTTTTGCAATCAATTTAGATTCTGCATCTACACCTTCTTTCCAAACTGTGTAGATGAAGTCTTTCTCATCATGAGTAATAACAGACATTTTTTGCATTCCTGCTTCATCCCCAACAGCCTTCCTATACGTCCATGATGTTTGTTCACTAGATCCATGAGCATACCACAAACCTATTCTTTCTTTACCGGTAATATCATCTCTATTTGACTGGTACATTATATGTGTAAATTCTTCCCCCATTTCTACTGTAACAGGATCCGCTTCGTACATACTAACATCAATTTCATCTATCACATTCGGCGTAAATTTCCAATCATCTGATGAAATTGGATAGTCTGAAGTCAGTAAGAACACACTGGTCAGATCTTTGAAAGTTCCTCCTGTAGATATGTCTCTATGATATCCTGCAATTATAATTTCAGTACCTTTGACATCCATATCAATTCCGAAATATTTTCCATCAGATAATGAAATAGAATCCATCAAATCCTGAACTGGACTCATTTCACATGAGGCATCAATTCTTGAATAACTCAATGTTTGTTTGAAGTAACCTTGGATATCTATGTATCTTCTAGTCCAAGCGATATGAGCATAACCATCACCTGTACTCCATGATGTCAAATCTCCTGACCATTTTGTTTCAAGTGTATTTGAACAAGGAACAAGTGCGAGATTTGAATTTAGTCGATATAATGCTAATCCTCCATCTTTACTGGTAATTACCAACCCTTCTCCATTCAAATCAATGACTTTTACTGGTTCCTCACCATAATCAAATGATAAATCTCTTGGAGCCTTCAATGAAGATTGATCAACAAGAATTGTGGAATATATTTCATTATTACTCATATCCAAATCACTTTCACCTTGAACTGTAATTTTTATTTCAAGAGGTCCTACTTCTTGTGCTATGTATGCAAATGCAATTTGACTTGCTCCTTGCCCTACCACAAGAGAGATTGTAGTGGTAGACACTTCCATCCAACCTAGGTCACTTTTCAGCCAAAGAGTCGCTCCCACGCTCATTGCATTTGTTGATCCTAGGTTATCAACTCGTCCAGTGATTAAGAATTGTTCCTTAGGTCTTGGAATAGATGGTTCAGTTTTTACAGCGCCATCTCTGAAGGCTAAGTCAATTCCTTGAGGTCTCTGTAAAACAGGGAATGTAATTGATATATCGTTATCTGATTCATTATTTTCCTGGATTTCATCTAATGGATCTAAAGAAACTGTTAATTGTTTGTTACCTACTGTAGATGGATTCCATGAAAGGGATATCTCGATAATATCTCCACTTTCTAGACTTTGAATAATTATCTCATCTTTCCTATATCCATCTTCCAATAAATAGATTGTTAATTCGTCTGCAGAAATATCACCGATATTTCTTATCTGAACTTTGGCTTCTAAAAATGTATTGACATAGGTCTCAGAGACAGGGATTCCATATTCTTGTACCGAAATACCGGTTCTGAACATTAAATCTGGAGATGGAGGATTATTATCAATTTCAACGGTAATTCTAACTTCATCCGAGGCAACTCCAACTCCACTGACAAATCTAACTGAGAAGCGTTGCATTCCATCATCAGTATTTTCTGTATTCCATGGTATTGACCATTGGATTTCTTCAGCTCCAGAACCAGAATAATAAGTCATATTTTTCCATTCATCAGTCCCCAACCTCCACTGCACTTGGGCACCATTTACAGTTTCTAAAAGCCCATTAATCTCGACATTACCACTCACTAAATCTTGATTGCTGGGTGAATTAACTTCTAGAGAAATAATTCCTAAGTTATGTGTATTTTTTGTCGTATTGCTCCATTGATCAAATTCATTTTTCGATTTAACTTCAATTTGAAGAGTTTCAGCATCTACGTCAACATCTTCTTCGAAATTCGGAATATCGAAATTTGTAGTCCAATTGATTGTTCCGAGGGCCTGATGCCAGTCAACTAAGACTCCAGTAGATAGCGGACCTCCTCCTGTAGGTCTATACTTGTATGTCACTCGAACTTGAACTTCTTCAGTGGTTCCATTTTCCTGTCCGGCATCGTTGATATGGCCTCTAACACTGTAACTTTCACCTTCTATCAGCCACAAACCACTTGGCTTCTCAATTACTGCCCAATTCCCAGTTCCTTCTCCTACAGGTGGATCTCCTCCTCCAGTACCATTGCCTGGATCTCCTCCTCCTCCNGTATCATCTCCTAATAAGGCCTGAAGAATCAGATTTCCATCGATTATCCCAAATCCATAATCCTCATTCCATTTATCTGAAACTGAAGGCATCGACGGACTACCTCTAACTTCTGAATTATTTCTCAGTAGATCTTTTACTTCTTGTGGTTCTAAATCATCGTCTATTTGGAGAATTATTGCAGCTAAACCAGCAACAGCAGGTGTTGACATACTTGTACCGTCCATTGCTACATAGCCATCATCTGCCAAAGTACTTTCATCTTGGCCAGGAATAGTTGAACTCGATGTAGCATGTTGAGCCGAAGTAATTCCTGAACCCGGTGCGACTACATCAGGCTTCAATTCATCCCATTTATTTTCATCATTATCATCCACGCGCGGTCCCGAATTAGAATAATCTGCAATGTCATCATCATTCCTTTGAATTGTATTTTTATCATCTATAGCACCTACAGTAATTGAAGCATCTGCCGCCCCTACTGAAGTCACTCTATTAGTTCCGTCATTCCCTATCGCAGCAATAGGGACAATACCCGCCTCTGCACAATTATTTACTAATCTGGCAGCAGAATTGTTACCATCGTCACCTTGATCATTACCTCCAACTGGTGAGCTCCCACTACCAAACGACATGGTAATTATATCAATTCCTTCACTTGAATCATTATTACCCCAATCCGTATCTACATTTTGTAGAACCCATTGTAGACCTTTGATGATTGGTCCTTCATCTCCACCTTGACTTCCTCCCGAATCTGTCATTACCTTAACGTCTACAAGGTATGCCCCTGGTGCATAACCTTGGTGAACTCTACTAGAATCTCCAGTTCCTAGAGCAATACCTGCCACGTGTGTCCCATGGCCATTACCATCGTCGGGATCGAATTCACCATCGTTACATTCTTGTGAATTCCATGATGTTGCATCACAACCAGCTAACCATTTTGGGTCTTGTAAGTCATCTGGATCATTTTCGTTATCATTATTATTATCTGAAAAATCATCAAGTGAAAAATGTTCATTATCTACTCCTGAATCCAGTACAGCGATAACCACACCTGAACCATCATATCCAAAATCTCTCAGTGTTTCATCATAAACATCTGATGTGCGGACTTTTGAACCTCTTGTTGCCACACTCAGGTATGGGACGATTTTATCCTGTTCCTCTAACATTACAACTCCATCCTGTTGCCAAATTTCTATCAGAGAACTAACCGGTACTCGGTCTATTACTACTGAGTCAATAAATTCAACTGGGAAAAACCAAGATCCCTCTTCTTCCCAACCATGTTTTTCTAAGATATCTTTTAATTTCTGTAAATCTGTTTCCCCAGGGTGCCAAGAGTATCCAACAATTATCGCTGTTGTCATACGTCCATCATTTCCTAAGATTGCAGTTGCTGAATGTGATTCTTTTTGTCCTGCTATCATGTACTGTAAACTATCTTCCATTCCATTTCCATCTTGATCAGTATTGAAATTCATCCACCAGTATGGTTCTTCGACAGCAGGGGTTGCATCCCACGGAGGGAACCCTATTCCTAGGAATTTTTCTGGACATACTTCACCATCACAAATTAGTTTCGGGATTTCATTAATTGTTTGAGTATTTGAATTATGATTACTCTCTTCTGTGAATTGGTTAGAGCCATCTTCTGATGGAATAATTGCTGATGCTCCTACTGAAAAATCAAGTATGAGCATCAACATAACAACTAAGATGGGTACAACTGTATTTGATGCTCGTGCCATGGCTCTCATAGAGAGCCAGTATCGATGGATGTATAATTTGAACCGATAATTAATTCATTTTTAGAGAATTATGGCCAAAATAGATGCTCATCGTTAACAGAACAAATCAGGCTGTAATGTCCATCTTTNCCTTCTANAAATTTTATTTCTCCGTTNCAAATAGGACATATNGTATTNTCNGCCAGTTCTTCAAGCCAAGCNTGCCTAGTTTCTAGTTCGTCACCTTGATNTCTGAGATTTTCCAGTATTCTTTTTGCATTGCCTTGAAGAGGCTTTCCTGCGANTTCCCATGGGTCATTAGAAAGGTCCCTTANTTGTCTTTTTGCATTAATTCTGTAGGCTTCTTCTATGCTNGTAGTACTATTTTCATAGCTTTCAGAATCTACTGGAATTGGGCCTCCTTTGGCAATAAATCTGGCTAGCAGGAAGGCCATGAAAAAGCCTCCAATATGTGCCATATGGGCGATATTTGATTCACCAGAAGTCCCTTCTTGAACAACATATATTTGATAGATTTCTAACCCTAACCTTACAAAAACTATTACCCAAACAGGCCATGCTCTTATCAAAAAAAGTAAAGGAAATTCTATCTCATCATTTGGCCAGCAAGCCATGTAAGCTCCTAAAATGCCAAAAGCTGCACCACTAGCTCCAATAGCAGGATTATACGAGTTTGGATGTGAAGCAACCCAGGCCAAGCTTCCTCCGGTAAATCCAAGGATGTAAATTATCAGCCATCTCTTGGAACCTAATTTTTGTTCAAGAGGAACTCCTACAAGGCCAATAACCAGGATATTCGAGAGTACATGCAACCAATCTGCATGAATCCATGCTGAAGTTACGAAACGATATATTTGTGATGGATCATCGGCCAAATATGGGTATAATGAGAAGAACTCTATTTCATTAAAATTTAACTCAAGAATAGTGAAACTGTATCTAACAAACATTACAAGAAGTAATGACAAAATCATAGCAAGTGCAATACTGGTATTTTCTCTAATTGCATTGACAAAGGGTAATATTGAGACAATGATGTATATGGAAAGAAGAATTAAATCACTATTTTCCAATTGTGACCAGTACAAATCTGCCTCCGGATTGACAATCACATATTATGTCCGGACGTATTACAGCAATAGCGCCTTCGATTCTATGTCGAACTACTCAAACGCTAAACCTCCCTCGGAAGTACATGGATGTTCTGCCCCTGATACAGATTTCGGGTTTAGAGATTCATAGAGGAAACCGTCTAATTCTTTCTAATTTTGACTTTGAATTAAACGAAGGAGAATTGGTTTCATTGGTCGGCTCTAATGGGTGCGGTAAGACCACATTACTCGAATCCAGTGCAGGTATGCATACGATTTCTTCTGGCTCAATATTTTGGAAATATGATGAGTTAGGATTGAAATTGGTTAGAGATTCAGAAGGTAGGAGAAATTCTCTACCGCCAATGGGTTTAACTTTACAAAAAAACGGCATGTCTGGAGAAGAAACAGTTCTAGAGAGATTACAGACAGTTTTACAAGTTTCAGGTTGTGACTTTGATAGTATTAAAACATCAGAATTGCTGGATTGTTGGGGGCTCAATCATAGAAGTGGTGATAGGATTTCTCAATTATCTGGAGGTCTAGCTAGACGTCTCTCTGTGCTTTCAGGGATTGCACCTGCACTATTGTCAAATAGTCCTAGAGTTATTCTTCTCGATGAACCATCTGAAGGTTTGGATGAATCAGCAAAAAATTTACTGATTAATTGGTTAAGATCTCTAACTTCCAGAGGACATGGAATAATNATAGCAACTCATGATCCTGATTTAATTTCCTCGTCGAATAGAATCGTTAGATTTGAAGATAATAATAAGATTTCTATCGATTTAAAATCACAGACAGATTCTAATTTTGTCCTCCCAAGTACGACACAAAATGTAAAGATTAGAAAAACTTCTAGTTTGTTTTATTGGGCTTACAGAATGGAAAAAAGAAATCCAATAGATACAATCAATCGCTTAATTCCCTCAATCCTTGCTCTACTGTTATGTCACAGCTTAATCTCCGAAGATGAAATTTCGACTGTCGGTTTAGANTTTTTTTCGGCTCTAGTTTTACTTCCCTCTTTCATCTCAGTTGTAATTCCACCGGCATTGATTGGCAGGTATTCAGAAGAGAATTGTGGAAGATGGTGGTCTGCAGTAATCGGACCTAAATTTCGTTTTTCATCTTCCATCATAGGTTCTTCAATCTTACTCCCCTTACCTCTAATTTATATTTCATGGATAATATTAAGTGACAATATTTTACTACCTAATGATGACGTAATTTATTGGCTGTGGTTACCGGGCTTAGCAATGTTTTTTGTTTCAATAGCATCATCATCATTACATCTACTAATTTCTGATTTGAGAAGAGCAGGGGCTTCAGTTGCCTCGTTACTCTTGTTAGTTCTTATATGGCCATTTNTACANTTAACAGACTCTCTTGAGATGATAATCACNGATGGAATANGTCTGGGATTNTCACTGGATGAACCAATTTTTATGNTATTGTTGGCAGGTGTGACTAGTATATTGGTTTGGTTTGTTTCTACTTACCTTCCGGATACATGAAAACGAGCATTCATCATGTAGTAACCTCTCGCAAGTTTATGTCNTCACTGAAATANTTTGGTTGGGGGATGACTATTATTGGNGGAGCAGGGGTATTACTAACTGCAATTATGGGGTANACTTATGCTCCTTTAGTTCAGTCACCACCATTCAGATCTCCAGANGCTTACAGGAT
The DNA here is from genome assembly GCA_002686525.1 of Methanobacteriota archaeon. Lineage (GTDB taxonomy): Archaea > Thermoplasmatota > Poseidoniia > Poseidoniales > Thalassarchaeaceae > MGIIb-O2. The sequence goes on from NZDA01000003.1 coordinate 23,658, forward strand.
ATTATTCTGGCANGTNCCATTTGCTTGGACATCTTTTGTTGCATTTTGTTTATTGTTTATTGGTTCGATTTCTTGGTTCGTAAAAAGGAAGGAATGGGGGTGGAATTTATTTTGTACTGGATCAGATTTAGGCCTATTGTTTGGTTTAGGTGTGGTAATTTCAGGTCCTATTTGGGGTTCTGCTGAATGGGGAGTCCCTTGGGANTGGGGAGANCTCAGACTGAATACATTCGCTTTGNTAACAGCAGTTGCAATGTTCATTGTTCTCTCTAGAAGGTCNCAACCAGATGGTGTNGAAACTCGAGATACTCTTTCTACAGTNGGGCTATTTGGTTTTGCTCTAGTTCCAATTACTGCAATAGCAACTACAGTTTATCAAAAGAGACATCCATCTGTTGTAATAGTGGAGTCCAATGAAACAGGCCTTGANCCAAAAATGATGGATGTACTTATNCTAGGNGTGATTTCGTTTTGGATATTAATGACCGGACTTTCATTTCTAACCTATCTTTCTTATAAAATGGAATATGAATTAAAGAGTTTACTCAAAAAAATCGATGAAGAGGTGGTTCATTGAACGGTTTCACAGCGTATGTCGTAACTTATTCAGTTCTAGGGCTGATGTTGAGTTATTACTTGGTATATATTGGGAAAAAAATAGATAAAATCAGAATAAGAATTAGGGAAGTCAGATTAATCTTGGATGATAAAAACCTAGAAAAATAATTTTTCCTTCACGAATCATTCTAATGCATCACGCTTTCGCAAGGTATGATAATATGTCAAATGACGCATTCTGTATTGTTTGTGGGGTGTCTTCCCGACTTTCCTCGAACCGTCTTTGTGAATCATGTTTCCGTAAGAGAGTGACATTATCTAAAGTACCAAAAACAATTCAACAGCATCGTTGCCCTAAGTGTGAATCATATGAAATTAGGGGTCGATGGTCTAAAATGGACGAGGAGTCATTGGCAGACTTGAGAATCCGTGATAATTTAGAGTTAGATGATAGAGCAGAACAAGTAGATGTTAGTTTTGCTTTACAGGTTATTGATGACAGAACAAATCGCATTCATCTCGATGTATCTGGAAAAATAGACAATTTTCACTTTGAAGATAATTTTGAAGTATTATTGCAAACTAGTAATGCAATTTGTACGCCCTGTACAAGAAAAGATGGTGCTTATTTTGAGGCCATTGTCCAACTTCGATCTGCAGGGAGAAAATTATCTGAGATCGAACTAAAAGAATTGAGATCAACTCTTGATGAGATGTTAGATGGAATGGAAGCAGATCCAATGTTTTTTATTACAAAGGAAGGTATGGTGACAGGAGGTTGGGATTTACAACTCGGCTCAAAAGCGATGGCCAGGAATTGGTCACGTATTTTAACAAAAAAATTCGGCGGAACAGTCAAGGAAACGTCCACTGTTGTTGGTATGAGGGATGGTATAGAAATTACTAGGCTTACAGTGAGTTACAGAAAACCTGCTTACAGTGTGGGAGATGTAGTAAAATTGAACGATGACTTATGGCTAATTGACTCATGGCAAAAGGACGGGCCAATCATACGTCGATTGAGATTCTTTCAGAGAACTGGAGCAACATGGAGAGACATGGAGAAAGCTAGAATTATTTGCTCACGTTCAGAGCAATATGTAGTTGACATATTAAATCGAGATAGCTCAGCAGCAGAAATCATGACACCGCACGATTATTCAATAACTACCGTNGCATTNCCATATGATGATGANGTNAANTCAACCCAGTTACGTGTNGGATTCATAGAAGANATATGGCAAGCATTACCGGGATATATTAGTGAGGCAGAGGTATGAAAGATAGAGACTTACNAAAAATCGCTGATGAATTAGATTCACAGNATATGNTCGGATTCACTCGTAANTTCATAGATGANTTTGAAACATCTATTTCAAGAGTNATCGATATTGATTCAGACCAAGACTGGGCAGGAGTACTTTGTTTAGGAATGGGTGGTTCCGGGGCTGGAGGGATGTTTCTTTCTACTCTTGCCGATAATTCCGGAGGGTTACCGTTTGTAGTCTGGAGAGATTATGGTTTACCATCATGGTGGGGTCCAGAATGGTTGGTCATAGCAACATCTTACTCAGGAAATACTGAAGAGACTATTAGTGGAGTTCAAGAAGTTCTAGATTCTGGAGGTACTGTAATTGGAATCTCATCGGGGGGTGAGATGGAAGAAATATTGTCTAATAATGATGGCTCATTATTTATTTCTGTACCTGGTGGTCAGATGCCTAGATCTGCTTTTGGGCACTTATTTGGTACACAATTATCAGTTTGTTGGTCACTCGGTATAATGGAAAAACCAAGTAATAAAGAGATTAATGATATGATTCAACGTCTACGTTCATCATCGATAGAATTTGATATTAGTGGAGGAAATGGCTTGGTTGTTACAATGGCAGAATCAATGCTTGATAACCAAATTGGGATTATTGCCCCAACAATTTTAATTTCGGCAGCACGTCGATTTGCTAATCAATTAAATGAAAACTCTGATGTCTTCGCACGTCCTTCTGAGTTACCTGAAATGAATCATAATGAAATAGTGGCATGGGCCTCAACTAATGATTCTCAACATTCAATTATTTATTTTTCTTGTGAAGGTATTCATCCTAGGGTATCATCTAGAATGAATTGGATGTTGGAAAATATCGAAAATCATAATTCTTGGATAATTGATTGTGAAGGAGAAAGTCTACTCGAAAGATTACTCTACGCTTCACATATTTCAGATTGGATTAGTATTGCACTAGCTTTGTTAAGAGGCGTAGATCCATCTGAAATGGCATCAATAAATGAACTCAAATCATATATCTCTAAGATTCAATAGATGGGCCCTAAAACCATTCTCGGGTCAGGGTATTTTTTTAATGCTGAATCTCTTTCTTCAGGGTTTACAACACCTGGCATATCGTGAGTTACNGGTTCATCAACAGATAATTGGAAATGTAANTGAGATTCCCATCCACCATTCTCATGTTTATCTCCCATCCAGCAAATAGTTTCTCCTCTAGAAATTTTCTGACCAATTTTTTTATCTTTAATTGATTCAGCACTGAGATGACCGTAAAGAGCCCAAATCGGATTNTCGCCGATTAAATGTTTTGTNATAATTACATANCCATAATCTCCATCAGCTGGATTATATCCNAAATGGGAGATTTCACCATCATCAAATGCCATACAAGGCGTCCCAACAGGNGCCCCAATGTCTATTCCAACATGCAAAAATCTACCNTCTGAAAATAATTCNGTAGAATACATCCCNGGTCTCAATTCNTCATATCTTCCTATGTCANATTCGTATTCGGAAGGAATGTAATTTCCAGTCGTGAAGTCTCTGACCTCATATTCTTCAGGTAGATGAACTACTGGATGATATCTCCCGGTCTGCCACTTAATCATATTCTCCGATTAGGGTGAAGGTTTTCATTCCTCTTCCACCTCATTCATCACTGTGGGATTTCGTATTGACTCTGAAATTGATTTTTGTGCTTCAAGCTTTTTTGGTAAATTTGTAGCAATATCTAATTTTTCTAATTTACGTCCTTGTGGTAGTACATTAGTTTCCCATGAACCTACTGCCTTGTTGTAGAACTCGGTTGCTTTGCCTAACCTATTTCCAACCTCAGCAAAGTGTTCACTCCAAGTAGCCATTCTTTTGTAGAATAATTGTGCTACATCAACAACTTCTTTTGCTTCTTCAGCAAATCTTACTTGCTGCCAATACAAGGCAGCAGTTCTTAGTAAAGCGATTAATGATGCAGGCGATGTGATTATTACCCCTCTGTTCATTGCATCGGAGTGCAATGTTGGATCTACTTCGAATGCTGCAGAAACTAATGCTTCAGAGGGAACAAACATTACTACAAAATCTGCTCTTCCGGAAACCTTAGACAAATATCCCTTTTCTGCAAGTTTATTCATTGTTTCACGCATTGACTTAGCGTGTAATCTTAATTTTTCTTGTCTTAGTTCTAAATCCTCAATTTCTAGAGCTTCAAGGTAATGTTTACCACTTGTTTTTGCATCTATTGGTATCGAACCATCACCAGGAAGACGTACAACTACATCGGGAATCAATCCCGATGCCCCTTTTTGTTCCAAGAAATCAGTATGCTTTGTCATACCTGCCATTTCCAATAAATTTCTGAGTGCAATTTCCCCCCAATCTCCACGTACAGAAGAGCTTTTTCGGAGAGCAGTTGATAGATTTGAGGCTTCTTTACCAAGACTTTCTGTCCTAGCTCCTAGGTCATTTATCTGACGTTTTATACCTGCATATGCATTTATCCTCTCTTTTTCCAAATCTTTAGAGAATTTTTCTAAATCATCTAAGGATTTTGCCATAGGTGCAAATAGTGCTTCAATCTCTTTAGTCCGTGCATGATGATCTTTTTCTGCTGAAATTTGAACTTTACCCAATCTTTCTTCTGCTAGTTTAAGGAACTCTTCAGAGTTTTTCCTACCTAAATCCGTGACTAAATTTTCAATTTCTGCCTTTACACGAAGTTCTGAAGAGGCTAAAGATTCTTCTTTCGCTCTAATTCTTTCTTCATTCCTAATCGCTTCATCACTTTGTTTTTGTTTAGCAAGTAACCAACCGATAGTAATACCAAGTGCTAAACCAATGGCTATGAATACTAATCCGCCTAGGTCCATATTAAACTAAAATAATTGACAGTATTTGAACTTGTACATTTTACTTTGTTAGAAAGTAATAAACAGTTCTTATTAGGCAATGGTCTTTCAAATTGGATGTATGGAGCCAGCACGAGAAGTAAATTGTGCTATTCTTGGCTCAAGAGGTTTAGTTGCGCAAAGATATCTTCAGAGATTAATTAATCATGATTGGTTTAATCCAGTATCAGTAGTTGGTTCTAGTGCTACAGTAGGATTGAATATCCGAGATTTACCATGGTCTCTAGATGAAGAAAGACCTGATTTACCCGATATCACAGTTTCTGGATTAGATAATTTAGATACTTTAGCGAATGAACTACTTGAGAAAAAAGTTCAGATCATATTCTCTGCAATACCTGACGCAGTTGCTGAAAGGGTCGAAATTGACCTTGCAAAAATGGGTTTTTGTGTAATCAGTCATGCTTTGCTTCATAGACTTAAGGGAGATGTTCCTCTAATTATTCCAGAGATCAACCCAGACCATCTTTCAATTCTAGAATCTCAAAGTCATGGCCGCGGTTATTTGATTTCCTGTAGTAATTGTATGGTTGTCCCTATCGCCTTGACTTTACATCCTTTAATGGAAAAATTCAATTTTTCCATGATTAAGATATTAACAGAACAATCACTATCAGGGGGAGGACGTAAAATGTTGGAAAGAGGTAGAAGTGGGTTGCCAATTTCTTCTTCAATTCCTGGAGAATCTGAAAGTATAATTTCCGAGCTAAATAAGATACTCGGAAAGAAAAATGGCGCTATTTTTCAAGAAGCGAATCTAGACATTAAGGTTTGGTGTTCCCGAGAAAATCATGATTATGGTCATTTAGCATCAATAGAGATAATTTTTGATGATAGAGTTAGTGCGCATGAAATTATCGAGACTTGGCAAAATTTCTCAACCGATGCTTTTGATTTTAGACTCCCCTCTTCAACTCATACAATCCATTTTGTGGACGGAAGAATTGATCCTACAAAGAATAGATGGAGCGGTTCAATTACNAATTCTCCTAGCATAGATTTGACCGCAGGAATGGTGGTTTCTGTTGGAGAGATAGAGGTAGTTGATAATAAATTGAAATTTAAATTATTATCAGATAATACGATACGCGGTGCTGCAGGATATGGAGTTCTTCTTGCAGAATTAATTATTGCAGATCAAATAATATCTAATAATAGTCAAATCAAAGTTGATTTAAATCAAAGTAATTGAAATGTATGTTCCTCTCGGAAGAGCCAATGAGGGNGCGACATCTAGCCATGTATTTGTCAAAGTTAGAACCNCNTCCTTGTGAAGATGTTGAACTGGAGCAATACTCTACTGATGGTAATTTAGCATCCAGTTTCCTTTCGGCTGTGGTTTCATTTGGAGATTTGTCGTCNGAGACCGTTGTTGGTGATTTAGGTGCTGGTAATGGAATTTTAGGGATTGGAGCACTTAAAATAGGTGCTAAAAAATGCATTTTCCTAGAAACTGACAAGAAAGCATGCCTTGCAATTAGTAATAATTTATCTAAAGATTCACTAGATGAATCTGGAATAGTGATAAATGAATTTTTAGATGAAAAAACTTTTTTTCCTAAAGTTGACCTAATNGTNTGTAACCCTCCCTGGGGNCGACAAAAGGAAAAGGCAGATCGTCCATTCTTGGATTTGATAATAAAGAATGGTTCTGTTACTCATATGATGCATAGCTCGCATTCCACACATATTCGTCCTTTTTTCGAATCAAAAAATTGGACTGTAGAAAAGTACAATGAATTTGATTTTNATTTACCNGNCAAATATTCNCATCATANGAAAGAAAAAGACTCCACTAAAGTTGGATTTTGGCGNTTATCTCCGAATTAAATTTTTGTTTTTTGACCCGTCTTCTTCATANGTGAATCATNAGTCGCGGTATCAATGAGTGCTTCAGCAGGTGACTTTGTTACACCCGGGACACGTGTTTCTGTGAATGAGAATTTTTCTCTTGGTGATGGAATAATTTCGACTGAATCCGGNCATCTAGCATTATTGTCNGGGAAATTAGTTGAAGAAAATGGAGTTATTTCAATTATCTCTGACTCGAACGTTAACATGCCGAAGGTTGGAGATATTGTGATAGGTCAAGTAAGTAGACTTAATGCAAAAACTGCCGAGATAAGAATTTTACACATTGAAGGAAAAGAAGAAGGAGAAAGAGATATCCCTGCATTGAAATTATTTGCCGACATATACGTGACTGATTTTGTAGATCGTTATATTCCATCTGCNGGNGATGCAATGCGTTCAAGAGATTTTGTTAGAGCAAAGATTACTCAGTTCGAACCGATGTTNAAGGCATCAACTAGAGATGACCCAAGNTTGGGCGTAATCCATGCGATATGTCCNCCTTGTGGNGAAGTTCTTCAAAAAAGTAGTNCAATTGCCGATTTTAATGTNTCATGTAAAAGNTGTGATTACAAAGGATANAGGGTACTTTCTAGCAGTTTTGGCTTAGGTTANTCTATNCCTGAAGAGNTCTGATATTGATAAATTCAATAGACCTGGAGAAAGATGGTCGGAGGATGCTGAGAAAGTATTGGGGCATGACGGTGCTCGNCCCTATCTTTCACCTCTTGCAGATTTTAGAAGAGGGATTTCTCATGAAATTCCAAACCATGTCGCGAAACAACTCGATAGGAACAAATCCAATAACCGTGGAGGTGGGCAACGAAGAAAAATGTACAAAACAACATGTACAATGTGCTCTACATCTACTGAAGTTCCATTCGAACCAACTCCAGGTAAGCCAATTAGGTGTCGTGAATGTATGAATAAGGTCAATGACGGTACAGCCTCGAAAGAAGAGTTAGCTGCTGAGCGTGAAATATTGAAATCTGCAAGGTCTGAAATGTTAGAGAAATCCGGTGTAAAATTATTCGTTGGAAGTATTTCATGGGATGCAAACGAGGACGATTTGAGGAAATTATTTTCTACTTATGGTGAACTTAAAGATGTGCATATCGCGAAAGACCGTGAAACTGGAAAATCTAGAGGTTTCGCTTTCATTAAGTTTGCAAGTCTAAAAGATGGTCAGAAGGCAGTTAAGGAATTGAATGGAGTTGAGTTTCATGGACGAAAGATTAGTGTTCAAGAGTCTAATGAGTCTCGTGGTGAATCTGGAAATAGAAGTAGACGCGGTAGAAAATAACCGTGTGATTCATTGCTGATGTCATCTCCCTTGATTATATGGGAGGGTGGCTTGTAATAGATGGCTATGAAGATGAACCTGCTGCCTTCGGTGTCCCAAACTATGTTGGATTTCATATACGCTACATCTGTGGAGTCTTAGAATCTAGAGGTATTCCATACACATATTTAACGATAGACCAATGGAGGAATAAATACAAGCAATCATTGAGAAATAAATCTCAAAGAGATGAGATAAGAGATGAATTAAGCAATTTTTCGGGAGCGGTGGTCTTAGCAGGCTCAATAGTCCCTGGGAAATACATTCGTGGTACACCAATTAGTCAGAAAGAATTGGATCAGATACTCTCAATTTTCCCAAGTAGTATTCCAATTCTATGTGGGGGTTGGGCAATTAAAAATTGGAGATACTCTGGGTGGATGCCATTGCGTTCAAATCTTTTCTGTGCTGTTAATGACGTGGATGCATCTCTAAACACATTTCTTTCAACAGGTGAATGGAAACATAGTAAGAGGACAAAGGATCAATGGACTCTATGGGCCCAAAATGGCTCCATATCTAAAGCAATCACAGATCATCCTGATTTGTTGACTGCAGATGGTAGACCTGGTCCTTTGACATATGAGATTGAATTATATCAGGGCTGTGTTAGATTCAAAAGAGGGTGTAAATTTTGCATAGAACCGAAAAAAGGTATACCAATTTGGAGAGATGAAGATGATATTTTGAAAGAAATATCCGGTGCTTTAGATTCTGGTGTCAAGAACATACGCATCGGTGGTGCAACAGATATTTACACGTATAGAGCAGAAGGAGTTAGAGAGTTAGAATATCCAATACCTAATCCTGAACCAATATGCAAAATCCTATCTGGTGCTAGAGATGATGATAGGTTAGATATCTTACATGTAGATAATGGTAATCCTTCAATAATTGCAGAGAATATTATTCCTTCCACCGAAATAACAAAATGTTTGGTAGAGAATCTGAGTGATGGAGCAGTTCTCTCATTTGGTCTAGAATCTGCAGATCCTCATGTACATGAGATGAACTGGCTCAATTGTGACCCAAGACAACTAAAAATTGCTATAAAACACATCAATGATTTTGGTAGAGAGAAGGGAGAAAGAGGTCTGCCTAAACTTCTACCGGGTCTCAATTTTATCGCAGGTTTAAATGGTGAAACAAAAAAGAGTTACGATATGAATCTAAATTTATTAGAAGATTTGAGGTCTGAAGGATTATGGCTCCGTCGAATAAATATTAGACAAGTGGAAGGACAAGGTTTNCAGNAGATTTCTGAAACTGATTTCAAAAATTTCAAGNAAAAAGTACGTCATGANATTGATAAACCACTGTTGGAAGAAATTTTTCCTATAGGTTCAAAGTTGTCTAGAGTATGGTGGGAATCCCAAGGAGACAGAATAAGNGTTCCTGAACAGGTGAANAATCCTATTTTCTGCTCACCTTCAATCTANGGNAAATCCGGTNTTACTTTTGGAAGACAGATAGGTGCTTATCCNATATTAGTAGGNGTCCCCTATCTNATACCTTTAGAAACTGAATCNGATATTCTGGTAACTGGTCATGGAATGAGAAGTATTTCAGGAGTTGAGATAGGNCTAGATATTAATTCTGTTTCTCAACAACAATTGGAATCAATTCCNGGTATAGGNAAGAAAGCAGCATGGAGAATTATTAGCTCNAGNGCNAAGGCTAGTCGNAACTCGAAAACNCCTTTTGACTCTGTCGAAATGGCTTTTGAAATGGCAGGCGTTGATNTCTCTCCGATAGCTNAAAAAGTGTTATCAATCTGATACATTGGTATATCAGTTCAGAGGAATAGTCATATTCTCGAGATGTACGCTAGCCATGTATGTCGAACATTCAGTCCTCTCGAAAGAGTCTTGCAATTGGTATATGTCTTCTTTTTTTACTAGTTCCAGTAATGGGAATTTTCGACTCTTCAGTAGATTTAGAAGAAGTNGAAGATATTGAGTCGCAGACAGTTTCTAGAAGTTCTAGTNCTATTAATTCTCCTGGTTCCGAAAGAGGAAGTGTATTTTCCCATTCAGTTTTTGAGNTGAATTCTGGTTCTCCTAAATTAGTTCTTGAAAATGGCACTACTGTATTATTTTCTAATGGTTCTCCTATATTTTCAGAGAATAATGTAATTTCAGTTTCTGGTCAGTGTTCCTTGTTGACAAACCAGAGTTTATTTTGTTCAGGACTCAACAATTATGGTCAACTTGGATTAGGCAATCAACAATTACTGAGTGGATATGTTGATCTTNGTGGAAATATTCCCGCTGCAATCTCGGCTGGAAATTCTCATTACTGTGNGATTNTAGATGATGGGTCTATTTCTTGTTGGGGGAGGAATAANATGGGACAATTAGGTGATGGTACTAACATCAATAGAAATTCTCCAGTAAATGTGGATATAGGTTTGAATAAAACAGCAGTTTCTATTTCAAGTAGTAATGATTTTACTTGTGCTTTATTGAATACTGGTGAAATTTCTTGCTGGGGAGACAACTCGTATGGAATTTTTGCTGATGGGACAACAACAAATAGTAACGTTCCAGTGATTGTTAATCATTCAGTCGGTGAAAGAGCAGTTTCTATTACCNCNCCGGGNTCTAGTATTTGTGCTATCTTTTCTTCAGGCAANATCAGTTGCTGGGGTAATTCATATACAANTTCTTCTTCAAATGGTGAGTTGACTAGTGGCTCTATTCCGATTATTTTACCTGTTAATAGGACTGCAATTTCCCTTGATGGAGTAGGTTCTCATACTTGTGCAATTTTGGATAATAATTCAGTTAGTTGTTGGGGAGTAAATACGTATGGTCAACTAGGAAATGGTGAATGTTCATCGGTAATTTCCTCAAGTGGTTGTACTGGTTCAAATACAAATTCACCGCAATATGTCAATCTAACAAATGTAATTGCAATTTCCTCAGGTACTGAATCAACATGTTCCATTGATTCAAGTTTTCAATTATTTTGTTGGGGNAAGCAAGAGCAGATATTTGACAACACTACAACTTCTAAATTATCTCCTTTTTTAATGGACTTTGATGCCTCAGTGATTTCTTATTCTGATCAGGACATGGATGGAGATGGTATCTCCAATAATCTAGATGTTCATATGCNCGGGGACGATGATGGAGATGGAGTTCCTTCACCTGATGATCCATATCCAAATAATCCTGCTAGATGGATGAACTGTGATTTAGGTTCTTGGGGAAGAATTGATTGCACCGAATCCTCTGCAGGNCATTACTCTATATTTTCTGCACTATATCAGTCGGAATGCGGTTTAGGTGAATATCAACATCAGATAGGTAAATCGTACTGTGTGGATGCTTCTGCAGGATATTATGTCGACAACATGGCTTCAGCAAATCAATCTTCATGCCCTGAAGGATATTATCAACCATCCGTTCAGTCCTCATCTTGTTTGCTTTCAAATCCTGGTAGTTATGTCTCAATGACTACTGGAGATTCTGGAAACTCTTCTTCATCGGCAAACAACCTTAGTTCAACTAGTGCGAGTTACACTGGTAGAATCGGCAGTCAAAATGATATTCATGACTACTACAAAGTTAATGTTGATAAATCACATCATATTTTTGTTTCCATAATTTCACAGAGTCATCAATTGAATATTTCGCTATATGATCAGTCAATGGTTTTGATTGATTATACTACAACAAATGGAACAAGTATTTCGACAAATTCCACATCCAGTTCTTCAGCTCGTGATNTCTTTATTGTTATTGAAAGNCTCAATTCCTCTGTTAATNTATCAGGTGAATATCAANTCCAGTTGACATACTTTAACNCTGATAACTCAATGATTATTGGAGATAATAATTTTTCAATTGATGCTGAAATTGGNGTAAATGAAGTTNTATGCTCTGTAGGTACTTTTGAATCTGGATATGGTAGTTCTTCATGCACACCAGCCGCTCAGGGATATTTCGTAGCTAATCAAGGCGCAATTTCCCAAACTGCATGTTCACCAGGAACATATCAAGGTCTCACTGGTCAGAGCGGTTGTTTAACTACATCTATTGGATATTATACATCTGCATATGGTTCTTTTNTTCAGACTCCTGCATCNTTAGGTTACTATGTTGACACGATAGGGGCGACAANNCAAATTGCTTGCCAGCCNGGAACTTACCAAAATCAAACTGCACAAACAAGTTGTATAGATACTGAAGCAGGGTATTTTACCTCTNNATCGGGTTCTCCAGATCAAATACCATGTTCAAATGGAACCTATCAGCCAAATGTGAGTCAAGTTTCTTGCATACTCTCTTCACCCGGATATCATGTTCCTAACGAGGCATCAATATCCCAAATACCGTGTAATCCCGGTTCATATCAACCGTTCACAGGGCAGAGTAGCTGTATTGATNCAAGTCCTGGATATTACACTTCTGCATTAGCNTCAACTTCACAATCTCCATGTACAGTTGGNAACTTCCAACCAAATTCTGGNCAGACTAGGTGTTTAGCTGCTGATCCTGGNNATTATGTAGATACAAATGCATCNTCGAGCCAAACTGCTTGCGNAATCGGAACATANCAACCCTATTCCTCGAGTACGAGTTGTTTAGATGCGGATGCAGGATATTATGTAGACACAAATGCATCTANCTCTCAAACTGCCTGTGTTTTAGGTACNTATAACCCAGAAATCGGTTCAAATAGNTCACTATCATGTCTAGAATCTANTCCNGGCTTTTATGTTCCAGTTAATGGTTCCTCGAATCAATTAGTGTGTTTACCTGGGACTTACCAACCAAACTCTGCTCAATCATCCTGTTTGGATGCTGATTCAGGCTATTTCGTTAATTCTTATCAAGCAACTAGTCAGGAACCCTGCGCTCAAGGGACTTACCAACCACAAGCTGCGCAGATTGGTTGTTACAATGCTGAACCAGGGTATTACGTGGACATAAATGCTGCAACAATGCAGACTCCTTGTTCACCTGGAACTTACAATTCAGCATCTTCTCAAACAAGTTCTGATGCGTGTTTGAATGCTGAGTCAGGATATTTCGTTCAATTTGAAGGTGCCTCATCTCCACAAATTTGTTTGGAGGGAACTTACCAACCATCTGAGGGGCAGGAGTCATGCATTGATTCTCCAGTAGGTGCATATGTTCCGAATCAAGGTCAGTCAAACTACGTTGAATGTGAAAAAGGTACATATCAGCCGGATGAAAAGTCAATAACATGTATTACAGTTGACATCGGTCATTTTTCGTCTGAGAAAATGTCTGTTTCTCAAACTCCATGCTCACCCGGGACTTACCAGCCTAACATCGGGCAGTCTTCGTGTTTGAATGCAGATATAGGATATTATGTTTCAACTGAAGGTCAATCATCTCAAGAAATTAGTCCGTATGATTTTTACACTGATTCAGTTGGTAGTTCTTATCTGTCACAATGTCCAATAAATCATATAACAACTATTCAGGGAGCAACTTCGATAGATGACTGCTTATTAGATTCTGATTCAGATAGAGTCGTTGATGTCGATGACATTGACGATGATGGTGATGGCAGATTAGATTCTGTTGATTCTTGCAGTCCTGGGATTATAGGATGGATTAGTAATTCAACTACAGATATTGATGGTGACGGATGTAAAGACGATATTGAAGATACTGATGATGACAATGATTCTGTATTAGACCAGTATGATGATTTTCCAACAGATCCCAACGAATCAATTGATACAGATTCAGATGGAATTGGGAATAATGCGGACACTGATGACGATGATGACGGTTGGACAGATTCGTTAGAGATTATTTGTGAAACTGATCCTCTCATCNCTCAATCAATTCCTTTGGATTCAGATTCAGACTCTGAATGCGATATTACAGACACAGATGATGATGGTGATAATGTTCCTGATGTAAGTGATTGGAGCCCATTAGATNCGAATGAATGGTTAGATACCGATGGNGATGGGATAGGAAATAATGCAGATACAGATGATGATAATGACGGTCTTTNAGATATTCAGGAGATAGAATTAGGCACCAATCCTCTACTTGCCGATTCTGATGCCGATTCATACATTGATTCTGATGACTTATTCCCAGTCAATCCGACAGAATGGATAGATTCTGATTCTGATGGAGTTGGAGANAATTCTGACTCNCATCCTGATAACAAGTACTTCCAGACNAATTTACAATTTATATTAGCAATTTCAGNAGNNATANTTATNCTAGNAGTGTTTGGTTATTTGGGTGTCATAGTNTTACGTAGAAAACCGGATAATACAGAAAACCAAACAACAGAAGAAAATGAAGTCATTGAAGTTGATTATCCACATGAGGGAATGTCAGGTTCTAATCCTGTAACTACAAACGTAGAAACAGAAGATGACGACGTTGAAACTGTTGTCGTCGACGAATCATCTGCCGAAAATGAAGTCAGCGAAGTCAGAGATACTTCTCATATTGATGCGTTACTTAGTGAATTACCAACTCCTCCAAGACCTCAGATAATTTCACCTCCTGAGGGGACTCCTGTGAACGAGTATGGACAGAGAGTTTGGGCTGATGAAACAGGACAAGTATGGTGTCTTAATTCAGACGGATCCATTTTGAAACATGATGCTGCAACAGGTGGATGGGTTCAGTATCGTTATTAAATCAGAATTGAATTACATTAGCGCCCCAAGCTAAACCTCCGCCAAATGCGGCAGTAACCACTAGATCTCCTTTGTTGATTAAACCTAAATCCTTGGCTTCTTTCATTGCAATTGGTACACTGGCTCCTGCAGTATTGCCATAAATATGTAAATTTGTGAAAGTTTTCTCCATTCCAAGTCCCAATTTTTCCATCCCTGTTTTGATGATGTTGATATTCGCTTGATGAGGAATTATCAAATCAACTTCTTCAATACTTTTCCCAGCCTTTGATAGAGCTTCATTTACTGCCTGTGGAAACGCTTCGATTGCAAAATCCCAAACGGCTCTTCCATCCATATGGAAGAATTGTTCACCCTCAGAAAANTTCTCTGAATTGTATGGTTTNCTAACTCCGCCTGCNGGTATTTCAATAACNGAAGAACCNGAACCATCTGACATTAACCAAGAACTAATTATTCCTTTTCCACTTTCTACTTCTGATAATACAGCAGCCCCTGCACCATCTCCAAATAGAACACATGTTGCTCTATCCTTCCAATTTAAGATACGTGAATATATCTCAGAACCTACTACTATCACATTCTGATAACCGTTTGTTCCAACATATCTACTCCCAATATCCAAGGCATGTACCCAACCTGCACAAACTGCATTAATGTCAAAAGCTGCACAGTCAATACAACCTAATTTTTCCTGAATAATACCTGCGGTAGAAGAAAGTGGTACATCTGGAGATGAAGTTGCTAGTATGATAAGATCAATATCTTCAGGTTCTAATCCTGCGTTCTCCAGAGCTTGTTTACATGCTTCAACGGCTAAATCAGATGTACAAACATCAGGGGCGGCAATTCTTCTTTTTTTCATACCCGTCTTTGAGCTAATCCATTCATCACTAGTATCTACATATTCCATCCAATCTTCATTACTCATTTCGTTAGGTGGAACATATGCACCCAGTCCGATTATACCGACTGACACCATATTTCCCCTATGCAATATGATTATACTTTCAGTCTTACTATATTTTTTGTATCAAAAGCACAGTTCATTAATCTGAGCATTATTGCCGTGACTAAGCCAAATATCAAATCTAGGTAGCGTTTCAAAGACTCATGGCGTCATTTGGAGACCATCCTTCATTACCCGAATCTCTTGAATCAATTTTGATAGACGATTCTGTATCTACTGTTTTCTTAAAGGCGGAATGTAAACCTAGAGTCAANAGTGGNCATATCTCGTCTCTATCNCTGAACGAGTTAGATTTGGATATATGGGATAAGCCAAATCTAGAACAACTTTCGGAAGATCTTTCAATAATTGTTGAGCAAAATTCATCTCGTTCTGACTGCTTCATAGAAATCGAAAGAGAAGGATGTAAAGTTATGCAAATAGGAGATCTAAGAGTTAGTTGTGCTTGGCCTCCTTTTTCTGATGCTTGGGAAATTACTGTTGTTAGGCCCGTAGCAAATCTAACATTATCCGATTACAAATTGGATAAAGAACTTGTAAATAGATTATCTAACCATCACCGAGGAATATTTGTTGTAGGTAAACCAGGTTCTGGGAAGACAACATTTGCGCAGGCCATAGCATCATATTTAGATTCAGAAATAGGTGCAATGGTCAAAACAATGGAGTCTCCAAGAGATTTACAAGTTCCACAACGAGTTACTCAATATGCGCCACTTGAAGGAGATTTAGAAAAAACAGCAGAAATTATCTTCTTGTTAAGGCCAGATTTTGTGATATTTGATGAAGTTCGTCGTGCTAGAGATTTTGAAATATTTGGGGATGTTCGTTTAGCAGGGGTTGGCCTACTTGGGGTAACTCATGCTAATAGTGGTCTTCAAGCAATTCAAAGACTGGTTGGAAAAGTTGAACTAGGTTTAATTTCTCAGGTATTAGATACTGTAATTCATGTAGAAAAAGGTAAGATTCATCAGGTTCTAGAGTTAAAGATGGTCGTTAGAGCTCCCACTGGAATGGAATCTGATTTGAGTCGCCCAGTTATAGAAATCAGAGAGTTTCCTTCTAATCGTCTGACTCATGAAATGTTTGCTTTTGGCTCTGAAATTGCAGTTGTTCCTGTTAATGGTTCCAATGAAGAAGGAGGTAACCCTGCTTGGAAATTAGCTTCTGAGGAACTAAAGAGAGAGGCGACTAGATTGACGGGAATTATTGTAAAACATGCTAAATTTGTTACAGATTCTGCTGCTGTGATATATATCGATGATTCTGCTATTGGTTCTATGATAGGCCCTGGAGGAGAAGGAATCCGACGTCTCGAACAAGATTTAGGATTGAAACTAGATGTTCACTCGATTCAAGAATTACCTAGAGGTCTCAGGAAAAAATTACAAAAATCTAGTGAATCTAATTTTGACCCTAGTTCTTGGACTAATAGATCAGGAAGGAATTGGGAATACAATTCTGGTAAATCAAAAAGAAGTAAAGGTAGAAAAGGCCGAAGATAATTAATTGAACTTAGTACAAATATTCATTACTTCAGAAAAGAAATTTAAACTCCATCTTCCTCCTTCTCGACCCACTCCTGAATCTTTAACTCCTCCAAAAGGAACTCTCAAATCTCTGTGTAACCAAGTATTAATCCATATCATACCTGTGTCTATTGATTCAGCGACCCTATTACCCTTTTCCAGGTCTTCTGTCCAAATACTTCCAGCTAAACCGTACCTAGTATTATTTGCGATTTCAATTGCTTCTCCCTCGTCTTTGAATTTATGTATGGTTACTACTGGTCCAAAGATTTCCTCGGTCGAGCAACGTGAATTCACATCTAAATTTGCGATTACTGTCGGACAAATCCAATTTCCTGAATTATACTTTTCAGATAGTTGAGGATAACCTCCTGTGAGAATTTCTCCACCTTCTTCTTTCGCAATTTGAATGTATTTTTCTATTTTTGATAGATGTTCAGGGGATATCAAGGCACCCAAATCAGTCTCTTCATCACTAGGGTCTCCAATTCTCATTTGTTTCACTCTAAGAACAAATTTTTCTATAAATTCATTATAAATTTTTTCCTGTACTAGAATCCTACTACCACACAGACAAACCTGTCCCTGATTGAGAAAACCTGCCCTAACAACACCATTAACTGTTTTTTCTAAATCGCAATCATCGAAAACAATACTCGCATTTTTCCCGCCTAACTCCAAACTTAATTTTTTGAAAGAACTTGAGGCCGATTTTGCAACTATTGAACCAGTCTCAGTACCTCCGGTAAATGATACTAAGGAAACATCCTCA
>NZDA01000047.1 GCA_002686525.1 Methanobacteriota archaeon
GGACCCTATCTTGCGCTCATGGCTCATTACGACTCTGTGCCAATGGCACCTGGAGCAGGTGATGATGGAGCTGGTGTGGTTGCTATTCTTGAAGCAGCAAGAGTTCTGAAATTAGAAGCACCTTATGATCATCCAATAATGCTTCTTTTAACTGATGCTGAGGAAAATGGACTAATAGGCGCGGAGGCATTTTTTAATCAACATCCTTTAGCCAAAGAAGTAGGGGTAGTTCTCAACATTGAAGGAAGCGGAACAGCTGGTGGAAGCATGGTGTTTCGAACATCAGACAAGAATGAACTTCTAATCAAGAGCCTATCTCATGATCACGATCATGCCTATGGCTTTTCGTTAGCAAATGAAATCTTTAAAAGGATGCCTAATGATACTGATTTTAGCGTGGCCATGAGAGCTAATATTCCCGGCATGGACTTTGCTTTTGTAGGCGAAAGAAATCATTACCATACTCCAAATGATAATGTAGAAAATTTAGATATAAGAACTATCCAACACCACGGAGAAAATATATTAAGTGCATCTAGAGATCTGCTTTCAAAGGATTGGAATAGCATGGGAGATAAATATGTTTATTTAGGTGGAATGTATGGATTTTGGTCTCAATGGAAATCAAGTAATAGTCTAATTGCCTTAATACTTTCTACTCTTGTTTTAATTGCAGCATTTGTTCGTTCCAAAATAACATTAAAAAGATTAACTTTAGGAGTTATTCTTTCTCCTATCACTCTAGTTACAACTATTTTCTCTGGTTTCTTTGGCTTCTATCTTTTATCTATCTTTTCGGGAAATGTAATAAGCTGGCCTGGCATAGATTGGCCATATCGACTTCTTCTTATAGGATCAACGTCTGTAGGACTGTTAGCGGGCTGTACTATTAGTAGAAAATTTTTAAAAGAATTAGAATTAGTTTATGGGACCTGGTTTTTTTGGACATTACTTACTCTAATTGTCACTCTATTTTTACCCGATGCTGCTAATTTATTTATATTGCCTTTAGTTGTTGGAACTTTAATTTTACTAATTTCCAATTACGTAAAANANNANTANAGATTAACTTTNTTNNTNCTAACCTTGGTTGTAGCNCTACCNAGCACATTGGGACTAATATTTTCCTTAGAACAAAGCCAGGGATACAAGTTAGTAATGGCAGTTCTTCCTTTTGCGGGATTATATGCAATATTGATNTCGCCTTTCCTATTTTCAATCAATATGAAGCNTGCCTTTTCAATTGTTGGAGGAGCAACATTGTTGGCTCTTACTGCAGGAAGCATGCTAAATCTGTATACAGAGATGAGGCCTCAGCATGTNAATATCCATTTTTATGAGAATTTAGATAGCAAAAAATCATTTATTCATCTTTCTGGCAATTATAAAAATGTGTCAGCTTCAGATCCCGAACCTCTTATTGAACCTTTAGCCTCTTATGTTGATGAAGCAAATACCAAAGCTATTGCCTCTTATGCTCCTGAATATAAATTTAGATATTGGGCAGATAGTACTTCTAGTGAATGGANCGGACCCTCGATTGAGGTCAAAGAAAAAATCAAAGATTCAAATTCAATAGCGGTTAGATTAAAAAGTAATAGAGATGCTAGTAGATTAATTCTTTTATTACCTGAAGCTTCAAAATTACAATCTTTTAACATTGGATCTCAAGTAATCAGCGTATCACCTTCCACNAGAGGTGTTTATAAAGGTTACTACTTAATTTATTTAAATGGAATGTACGATAGGTCTGCAGATTTAATACTAAATTTTGAGGATTATACTAAAGAGATTGAAGGATACCTTTTGGATGTCAGCACCAAATTACCCGCGCATTTGGATGAACTGTATCAAGCACGTAAGGGTATATTTTCACCTGTGCATAGAGGAGATCAGGCAATCCTAATAAAGAAAATAGAAATCTAGGGGTAATGGTGGAGCTAGGCGGGATCGAACCGCCGACCTCTACCGTGCCACGGTAGCGCTCTCCCAGCTGAGCTATAGCCCCAACGAGCCCATTATAAACATTGAAAATCAATCATAAACTGCTAATTATGCTGTCTTGAATTTCAACGATAAGTNTTTTTAATTAAGTATTAGGCTTTTTTTTAAAAAAAATGTTCGAATAGAGTAAAAAATTGCAGTAAACAAAATACAAGAAATGGCACTACTAGTATAAAAAGGAATTGCATTGAAATAACATTCCATTAGACCAAAAATATTTTTAGCATAAGAGGAACTGTTAATCCAAACTCCAAAATTACTAATCAAGAAAAANACCATGGGAGAGGCAATAGATAAACTTCCGATTCTTGTGAGACTATCTTTGTGTAAAGAATAGGTCACATAGCTTAAAAAAACTATCGGCGCATATGTCCAAAACATTAGTGAATGCATACCAATGAAGAAATCTGATATCAACATAGCAGCTAANGGAACAATGATTGAGAAAGTTAGNTCTTTTCTAATAAAAGGTAGAAAGATAATACCNGCCAATATTGGAGTGAAATTTGGNGGATGAGGGATGACTCTGCTTAAAACAAGAAGTAAAGTTAAAAAAATAATACCTTTGAAGTAGTTCATTTTGTTATTCTAATTCAATTATATCCTGATGGAAAAAAACTATGAAAGAAGCCCCTTTATTTGAACTTGATGATTTTCGTTGTCCAGGTGAAGCGTACTATTTTTCTCTTAATGAAAAAGATGATCTTAGAGTCGCATTCTGGAATTTAGAAAGCGCAAAAGGAACCATAATTCTGCAGTCTGGAAGAACNGAATTTATTGAAAAATANTATGAAGTTGTTTCTGAATTCATCGAGAGAGGCTACTCAGTTGCAATGATGGACTGGAGAGGTCAAGGTTTATCGTCAAGAATATCTAAAGATATAAGAATTGGACATATAGATAAATTTGAAACTTATGATCAAGATTTGATAAAAGTAATGAATGAATGCTTTAAAGAAAAATGCCCTCCTCCATTTATTGGTTTTGGTCATTCAATGGGTGGTTGCTTACTTGCTTCATACTTAATTTCTGAACAGAACTGTCTAGATAAGTGTATTCTTTGTGCCCCGATGATCTCCGTGAGAGCNAATGCTGTGTCCAGAAGATTGGTCAAAATATTGGGTGTGCTTGATATTTTTGGATTTGGATCTTTTCCTATGCAAAAACCTTCATGGAATGAAAAAATGGGATGGCAGGAAGAATCGTTTGAAGATAATGCACTGACTACAGACGAGGACAGATTTAATAGAACCTTTCATTTATTAGAGAAATTTCCAGAACTTGGTGTGAAGGGAATCACTGTAGGTTGGCTCAAACATGCATTAAAAAGAACAAATGACTTTAAACAAATAAACTGGGGTGACGAATTACAGACGCCCCTTCTTCTCTTAGATGCAACTCAAGATAAACTTGTGAACAGCCAGCTAAATAAGGAATTACTCAGTCAGTCAAACTTAACAAAAGTAGTATCTATCGAAGCTCAACACGAAATAATGATGGAGCAAGATCAAATTAGAGCAGCAGCCTGGAAGGCAATAGATAATTTTCTCAGTTCTTAATTCTAGTTAAGAAATTCTCTAGCCTTCTAATCGTAACGTCTTTTTCTAAGACTTCACACACTACATCTATAGAGGGTGAATTAACTGTTGCAGTTAGAGCAAGCCTTAACGGTAAGCCAATCTTGGCAAAACCTATTGAAAGTTCCTTTACAAGGTTATCAATAGCCTCCTTAATATTATTAGAAGTCCACTCTTCTATTCTGCTTAGTTTGTCCAATAATAAAGAAAGATTATGAAAGGTCTCTGGTTTTATATGTTTATTCATGAGAACTTCATCAAATTCTTCAGGATCTGTAAAAAAGTAATGAGATTGAGTTGAAAAATCCTCTATAGAATTACATCTATCTCTAATCACTTCTAGCACTCTATTTGAAAAAGGACCATTATCAAATTGAGGAGAATTGATTAATTTGTTGAGTTC
Source organism: Methanobacteriota archaeon (assembly GCA_002686525.1). Classification (GTDB taxonomy): domain Archaea; phylum Thermoplasmatota; class Poseidoniia; order Poseidoniales; family Thalassarchaeaceae; genus MGIIb-O2. The sequence continues at coordinate 3,985 of NZDA01000047.1, forward strand.
ATCAATAGTTTTTTGATCAATGTAGTGTTTATTGAACCATAACAACTTTTCCAAAGAAAAAGTTGCCGGCGATTGATTGAAAGTTCCTTTTTTAAAATCAATTATCATTTTTTGACCATCAAATATTTCATCATCTCCTTTGGACCAGCCCAGTCGAAGTAAATAATTTCTCAGGGCTTCAGGTAATACTCCCAACTTTGCATATTCTCCTACACCAAGTGCTCCATGTCGTTTGGAGAGTCTTTTCCCATCTTCACCTAAAATCATTGGAACATGACCATACTCAGGTATTGATGCATTAAGCGCCTTGAAAACATTAATTTGCTTGAATGTATTATTCACATGATCATCACCCCTGATAACATGAGTAATTTCAGAGTCAATATCATCTACAACCACACAAAAATTATATGTCGCAGACCCATCACTTCTTTCAATAATAAAGTCATCTAGTTGATCATTCGAAACTTGAATTTCTCCTTTTATTAAGTCATTTAGAACAGTAGAACCTTCTTCTGGCATTTTGATTCGAATAACCATATTTTCTTCTCTTGGAAGTTTTAGGTCTCTTGAATTCTTATCTTCTTCAAGATCATCTCCTTTACAGACATAGGCCAAGCCTTCATTGAGCAAAGAATCAATTACTTCTCTGTAGCGATTAGCGTTATTAGATTGATAAACAACCTCTTGATCAAATTGAATGCCTAACCAGTCAAAACTTTTTATAATCTCCTCGGTATATTTTTTATCCGACCTTTCTTTGTCAGTATCTTCTATTCTAAGAAGACAATCTCCATTGTGTGATTTTGCATAAAGCCATGCAAATAGGGCTGTTCTGGCTCCTCCTATATGAAGGTAACCTGTTGGGCTAGGAGCAAATCTAGTTTTCATATGTTATGTATCTTTAGAATGCCAAACTGGCTCTACTCCGGTTTCCTCTTGCATACGTTGAAGATACTCTAGGTGAGTTTGTTCCTCTTGTTCACTGAGACTTACTACTTTTAGATTCAAATCCATATGTTCAGATGAAGTCTCTTTAGATAATTTATTTTGATCTTCAATTTGATTTGTAAAATCTAAAGCACTTTGACCACCTGTCATAGCTAAATAAACATCACCGAGTATCTTGGAATCCAATAACGCTCCGTGAAGTTCTCGGTCATATCCACCAACTTCGTATCTATTGACTAAAGCATCAAGACTATTCCTCTGACCAGGGTGTTTTTCACGTGCAATCTGTAAAGTATCTGTTATCAAAGAAACGTGCTTATCAATAGTAGTTAAGTTTTTGGACATAAGTTTTATCTCATGATTGAGGAATCCTATATCAAATTCAGCATTGTGAATAAGTAATTCTGAATCTTTTATAAAATCAATAAATTCTTGATAAATTTCTTCAAATTTAGGTTTATCGGATAAGAATTCAGTAGTTAATCCATGGACTTCTAATGCTCCAGGGTCACTCTCTCTTTCAGGGTTTAGGTAAACGTGATATTCATTTCCTGTATATTTCCTATTAACTATCTCCACACATCCTATTTCAATTACTCTATGACCTGACTTTCTGTCTAGTCCTGTAGTTTCAGTATCAAGAATAATTTGTCTATTCATAGTTCATCAATCCCCTTATTTGCAAGCATATCAGCTATCTCATTCTCTCTATGTCCACTATGACCCTTTACCCAGTTCCAAGAAACGTTGTGAAACTGAGTTAATTGATCCAATCTCATCCAAAGTTCTTTATTTTTAACAGGTTTTTTTGCAGCAGTCTTCCAACCATTCTTTTTCCAACCTGAAATCCATTTTTCTATTCCATCTTTGACGTAATTGGAGTCAGTTGTCAAAGAGATGTTGGAACTCTCTTTAAAGTATTCTAAGGCTTTGATTGCAGCTGTCATCTCCATTTGATTATTAGTTGTCTCCTTTTCACCACCCCATAAAGAAAACTCATCTTGATCATGCAGTATCAAAGCTCCCCATCCTCCAGGGCCAGGATTGCCTCTGCATGCGCCGTCTGTAAAGACTCTAATGGAAGTTGACATATAGAAATTGTATTACACTTAGACTAACTATTCTTATTTTCTAAGTGTAAAATTCACTATATGTTTGAAATTTTTCCTATTAGAGCATTTTCTGATAACTATATCTGGACTTTATTGAAAGATAATGAGGTGACTGTAGTAGATCCAGGAGATCCTGAGCCAGTAAGATCATTTTTAGAAGAAAGAGGCTTAACTCTAAATAGTATTTTAATCACACATCATCATTATGATCATACCGGTGGTATTCAATCTTTAGTAGAGTCTTATAACTGCGAAGTATATGGACCCAAAGGAGGCCATATAGAGGGTATCAATACATCATTAACAGAGGGAGATGTGATAGAAATTTCAGGTATTGAATTCAGTATATTTTCTACACCAGGGCATACTTTAGATCATATTTCCTACTTCGCAGATATCGATGTACCTCTTCTATTTTGTGGAGATACACTATTTTCAGGAGGCTGTGGAAGATTATTTGAAGGAACGCCAGAACAAATGTTTAATTCTTTAAATAAATTTTCAGTTCTTCCATCGAATACACAAGTCTTCTGTACTCACGAATATACAGAATCTAATTTAACATTTGCGATTGAGGTAGAACCTGACAATAAGGACTTGAATGAGAGATTAAATGAAGTCAGGGAGATGAGGAGAGAAGACAAAATAACCCTACCCTCAACAATTTCAACCGAACTAAAGATCAATCCATTTTTGAGATGTCATAGAGAAGAGGTAATTGAAGCTGCACAGAACTATTCTCAAACTGCTGTTAGTAAAGACGAAGAAGTGTTAGGTGTGATTCGAAATTGGAAAGATAATTTCTAAGAATGTATAAATTCTTAACCTTAATTATGCTATTAATAATTAATGGCTGTTCATCTGTTACAAGCAATGAGGTGATAAAACTTGATTCTCAATCGATAACTACAGTAAGCCCGAAAATAATTGAAGCAAAACTAGAGCAGACTCCTTTTGACATTTGGGAGAGAATTAGACTTGAGTTGACACTTGTTATACCTCAAGACCAAATAGCAGCTACTAGCATATACAGGGAAAGGTTATACAAGAATCAATCGGCTGTTAACAGGATTAGTAAATCAGGTCAAAGATATTTACACCATACTCTGACAAGAGCTGAAGAGCTTGGACTTCCGGTAGAGCTAGCCTTACTTCCATTTGTGGAA
>NZDA01000048.1 GCA_002686525.1 Methanobacteriota archaeon
TAAAAGAGATATTGTAAACAAGGCCAAAGGTTGTGTAGCAAACCATGCTGCTGCGAATAAACTAACAATCACTAAAGGCCCATCTGTAAAAATAGGGGCTGCTGCTGTCCAAACGCCCGCTCTAAGGCCTCCAGAAAGTGTTTCTTTAATCACCATCGTAAGCAAAGGCCCCGGCTTTATTCCTTCTACAAGTCCTAATGTAGTCCCTGCCAAAGTCAAACCTAAAATTAGATCTATCTCCATACTATCATCTTCGAGATGCGAGTTTTGCGAGTAGGTTCAATATCTCAACATATAACCAGATTAAAGTTATCATTAAACCGAATGCAGCCCTCCATTCTAATTGCTTAGGCGCCCCTCTATGAACTCCCTTTTCAATAAAATCAAAATCCGCTACTAAACAGAGAGAGCCGATTGCTATTACAAACAGAGAAAACATGATTCCCACTGGTCCGTTTCCGTGAATCAATGGTACATTAAAACCAAAAAACATACCAACGATAGAGATTAAGTAAATTAAAACAATTGCTCCTAATGAAGAGTATACAGCAATCGCAAGATTTCGGTCCCATGAAATTAGTCCCGCTCTGTATATAGCTAACATTGAACCTAAAATTATGAATGTTATAGCGGCAGCTAATATTCCCAATCCAGGCTGATCTACTGAAAGTTCGATAAAATATGTGAATCCGCCTAACGCTATTCCTTCAAAAACTGCATAACCACATATCAATACAGGATTAGTTGATCTACTAAAAATAACTATCATTGCAGTTATGAAACCCCCCAAGAAACCTATAATGTAAAGAGATGGAAAGAATGCATAGGTTGCTATTGCAAAAGTAGCTGTAAGTATTAACAGGATACCGGTTTTTTCGACAGTCCCTTCCATAGTCATCAAGTTAGAATCCTCATTCCACCACGTTGCTTCTTGATAGTTTGATTTATCAAAAGTTGAGTCGGATAACGTTGGGTTCCTAGAGCGGTACATTACAACACCTCAGCAGGTTGACATACTCAAATCTTGGCATTAAAATACTAATTTAGAAGTTCTTTTAGGTGTAATCCAGTATAGCTGCCGTCTATCTTTACTATATCTTCTGGCGGGCCTTCGGCAACAATCAGTCCTCCCAATTCGCCTCCTTCAGGCCCAAGATCAATTACCCAGTCTGCACACTTTACTACATCTAAATGGTGTTCAATTACGATAACTGTGTGTCCGTTTCTTCTCAAGCGAAGCATTACCTCTGTTAATTGGTGGACATCAAACATAGAAAGGCCTGTGGTTGGTTCATCGAGGATATACACAGTATGGCTTCGGGTCGGACGGTGTAGCTCTGATGCTAGCTTTACTCGCTGGGCTTCACCTCCAGAAAGTGTGGTTGCTGGTTGACCAAGTCGTATATATCCCAATCCAACATCTTTCAATGTAGTAAGAATTCGATTCAATGATTTTTGATTTTTGAAAAATATTACTGCCTCATCAACAGACATTTCTAATACNTCTTGAATGGTTTTACCTTTCCATTCAACCTCTAACGTCTCTCTAGTATACCTCTTTCCTTTACANACGTCGCATGTAACCCAAACATCGGGTAAAAAGTTCATTTCTAATTTAATTGAGCCAGCCCCTTTACAAGATTCGCATCTCCCTCCTTTGACATTAAAAGAAAATTGTCCAGGTTGGTAACCTCTTTCTTTGGAAAGGTTAGTTTCTGCGAATAGATTTCTAATATGGCCAAAGGCACCGGTGTATGTTGCTGCATTAGAACGAGGAGTTCTACCTATTGGAGATTGATCGATGACTATGGTTTTATCTATCGCATCAAATCCTTCTATTCTGTCGTGGCGGCCAGGGGACGTATCACTACCATGTATCTCACGCAATAGTGCTGGTGCCAAAGTTGAAGCNACTAAGGAAGATTTNCCTGAACCCGACACNCCCGTTACTGCTACAATACAACCTAGTGGTATTGACACGTCTATGTTACGGAGATTATTTTCATTGGCTCCTAAAATATGTATCCATCGCCCATCTTCTGGAGTTTTCCTNTCTTCTGGGANNGGAATTTTTTCTTTACCNGATAAATATGCTCCAGTTATGCTTTGTTTATTGGATATTAATTCACTTAATTCTCCACTCACTAGTACCTTTCCGCCCTCTTTGCCTGCCCCGGGCCCAATGTCCACAAGCCAATCNGCTTGCTTCANTGTCGCNTCATCGTGCTCTACTACAAGCAATGTATTACCTAATGCAGTAAGNTCNCTCAATGTCTCTAATAACCTATTATTGTCNCTAGGATGAAGTCCTATACTGGGNTCATCAAGGACATACATAACCCCCGTTAATCTCGTACCAATTTGAGTTGCCAGCCTTATCCTTTGTGATTCTCCTCCCGAAAGTGTACTTGCCCGTCTATCTAAAGTTAAGTAATCTAAACCTACCAATGCAAGAAATCGTAACCTAGCCTCAATTTCTTTGATTATTTCTGTNCCAATAAATATTGAACGTTCAGATAGTTGTTTCGTCTTCGAAATAATTTCACTACTTGGTTTATCTCTTCCTAATTTATCCCATGTTTCATCTAGTTTACCGGCTTTCCAAAATTGTACTACCGCTAAAGCCTCTAAAACACTGCAAGAAGAAATTGATGGTAAAGAAACNCCTCCNACGATNACTCTACTAACGGCNTCATTCAGTTTTTTCCCNGAACAATCTGGACATGGTTCATCATTCATNTACGACGCCATTCTAGATCTTGTTCTATCCGAAGATGTTTCATTATACGTTCTTCTAATNCTATTGAATACGCCCTCCCATGGNCTAAGCATTTGATANGTGGATCCTTTTTCCGAAGTAAACTCAAAGGATATTTGTGTTCCACCTGAGCCATAAAGAAGTATNTCTTTCTCATCATCATTCAGACTACCGAATTCTAAATTTGTTGGTATTCCATAATGTTCGCATACCTGTCTCATTTGGCTCTTATACCACCCTGACATCATTGAGGANCTNAANGGTCGAATACATCCTTCTTCAACTGAAGCCGTTTTATCAATTACTAATTCNGGAGAAAACTCTCTTTGTACACCCAATCCTTGACAATTNGGACANGCNCCNAGAGGNTTGTTAAAGGANAAAACNCTCGGNGACATTTCTGGTAANAATGCTCCATGCTCAGGGCACGCAAACTCNTCAGANTAAGGTATTATTTCGCCTTCTTGNGTCTTTTCTGCCTCTTCATTNCGTTGATTTGNGNTTTNAATTTTCTGNAAGCTCTCGATAGCCACAGTTCCTCCACCAAGACGAAGNCCTGATTCTATTGCNTCTGTCAATCTTTGTCGATTAGTTCGNTTTAATTTTAGTCTGTCAATNCTTACATCAATATCATGTCTAAGATTTTTCTCTAAAANNGGAGGNTTTTCGAAATTTTCTTCTCTACCGTTAATTTTACCTTCTAAATAACCCTGTTCGACTAATNCCTTGAANAAGTCNGCATGAGTNCCTTTTCTATTTCTAATAGTTGGGCTCCAAATTGCAATGGCNTGTTCNTCAAAACGCCACATNATNTCATCNACAATTTCTTGTACTGTTCTTCTCGCAACTTCTCTCCCGCACTCTGGGCAATGAGGAATACCNACTCTTGCCCAAAGTAATCTCATGTAATCCATTATTTCCGTTACTGTAGCGACAGTCGATCTAGGATTGTGGCTCCCCTGTTTTTGATCAATGCTGATTGCAGGCGACAAGCCTTCTATAGAGTCGCAATCGGGTTTTTTCATCTGTCCTAAAAACTGTCTCGCATATGAGCTAAGGCTCTCAACATATCTTCTTTGGCCTTCGGCATACAATGTATCAAATGCTAGACTAGATTTTCCAGAACCTGAGACTCCTGAGATTACCACAAATTTACCTCGAGGTATTTCAACATCTATGTCTTGTAAATTATGNGTTCGCGCACCTTTGACTTCAATCCATCCTTGATTGATTGGGTCGTTCTTGTTACTGCGATTCATTGCGCNCNACCTCCTAATATTACTACACGGGATGTTTATGGCTATTGAAGAAATGTATTTTTATTCAAGTCAATTGAACCAAAATGCTTCAATAATTTCTCCCTTTTTGCCATCTTTATCTGGCGGTAATAGTGTTACTCCATTGTGAACTACCATNCTATGTATATTTCCACTTCCTTGATGTGTGTGAGTTGTTGCAAATAGCCCTTNNTCTTCACTAGTTATTTTTATTCGACGCATGCAGAGTTTGCCTTGAGCTCCCGAGACGTCGTTTCTCAACTTAACCCGTACCTTTTTCCCTAGGTTNGGAGATTCGTTCTCTGAAATGCCATAAATGCTTGAAAACCATGGACAAACNATCATTGAAAATACCAAATGACTACTAACTGGGTTTCCAGGTAACCCAAATATTGGTTTGTTTTTCCAATTTCCGAAAATTGGTGGCCCCCCNGGCCTAATTTTTATTTTCCAAAAAATTATTTCTCCCTCTTTTTCCATAATTTTTCTAACAATATCCCAATCACCCATTGATACTCCTCCTGTGGTNATTATAGCATCACATTCNCTTGANGCCTNGTCTAATGTNTCTCTTAATTGGTTAATNGAATCCGTAACTATNCCATAACGGATTGGNGTCCCNCCCATCTGTTCTATTAANGCGGCTATACCAAAAGAATTAGATTCGTAAATTTGCCAATCATTAATCTTAGAATTTGGCATTACTAACTCNTCACCNGTACTGATTACTCCAATCGTTGGTTTTNTGTATACTTCAATCTCATCGTAACCCATTGTAGCTGCTANAGAAATTGTTGATGCAGACATTTGTGTTCCTTCTNATATTGCTTTTNNNCCCAAAGAAAGATTNTCTCCTTTAATTCTAATATATGATTTTCTNGCAGGNCCATTAATAATTACATTATTNCCTTCNACNCTACTATCTTCTCTAATGACAATCGCATTNGCNCCNTCTGGAATTGGTGCTCCCGTTGTAATCTTANATGCTTCTCCGGATTTTATTGNTGGNGGGTTTTNGGTACCNGCTTGAATTTCNCCTTTAATNATTAACTTGGTTTCTCCGTTAAGATTGCAATCCTCTTNTATTACTGCCCATCCATCCATAGCCGAATTATCAAAACGNGGATCATTAACTTTAGAAATTAATGATTTNGATAATATTCTTCCATTAGCATCGGATAAATTTATNGATTCTGAAGAAAGTGTGAAAATNTTCTNTGAAACCAGTNCTTTGGCCTTCTCTAAACTAATTCCTACTTCCATGCCTTTACCGAGAAGGTTTCTACAGATTAATTATGCGTTGAATCCTACGGAGTGTTCTTCAAATAATACTAACAATACGGATTNATATGTTAATAGAAGGAGAGTATTTTATTCTCTTTTTATTATTTACAATGGCTCTGTTTTATTCTAGTGTGGGCCATGGTGGTGCTTCGGGATACTTGGCAATACTATCTTTGACTGTGTATGCAGAGTATGATAGTGGATGGTTAAAACAACATGTATGGGCATTAAATTTGGTGGTTGCTGCAGTCGCGTTCTATCACTATAGAAAAGCCGGATTTTTTAACTTAAAACTAACTCTTCCTTTTATTATTTCAAGTGTTCCTTTTGCAATATTTGGAGGGTATATGAAAGTTGATGGGGCATTATATGATACCTTATTGTCTTTGACATTGGTTTGGGCAGCATACAAATTATACCAAGTTAAAGGCGATTATGGGTCAGAAAAATTGGCTTTACCCAGCGCTTCAATAGCGCTTCCTATCGGTGCTATAATAGGCTTGATGAGTGGTATAATTGGAGTGGGTGGAGGGATCTTTTTATCTCCTATCCTTCTTCTCAAAAAATGGGCTGACCCAAAAACTGCTGCGGCTACTGCAGCACTATTCATCTGGGTAAATTCAATGGCTGGACTAACTGGAGCGGGTGTTTCTGGACAATTAGTTATTGATATAGAAATTTTAATTCCATTTATCATTTCTGTCCTGATAGGAGGATTTATTGGGTCGAAATATGGATCTGAAAACGCGCATCAATCAATAATTAAAAAATTATTAATTGTTGTATTGATTATAGCTTCAATGAAAAGAATTGTTTCCTTGATTGTGTAATTCAAATACCAATCATATCGGCGTGTCCGCATTCAGGATATGCACATATTACCTTGTACCTTTCTCTTTTCGGACGTGGTATTCGCATTGTAGAGCCGCACATTGTGCATTGATGTGTAACTATCTCCGGCTCTTTCGGTGTCAAATCTTCAATATCATCGAAGCTTTCTTCCATAGAAGTCCAACCTATTTGATCGGAGTATGTGTCTTCTTCATTGGAAATTTTCTTTTGTCTCAAATTTAACTTAATATTTATTTTCCTACCTTTTCTTTTCCTCTTTTTGCCAGATTTCTCAGCAGGTTTGCCCTTCGGCCTTTTCTTAGGTTTGCCTTTGGGCTTCGGTTTGGGTTTAGGCTTACGCTTAGACGGAGATTTAGATTCCCCCTCACTGGGTTTAGCAGGAGGAGCAGGGGGTTTAGCTGGTGGTGCTGGAGGTTTGCCAGGAGGTGCTGGAGGTTTGCCAGGAGGTGCTGGA